>NZ_LZJM01000039.1:0-15248 GCF_001667665.1 Mycobacterium sp. E342 | reverse complement strand
CACCAACCCCTACCACCACCCCGAAAAACTCCTACGGCACGACGACGACGAGCCGTAGCCGTTGGCATCGGTTGCGGCGCAATGCTTTAGGAGCGGGCGAGCTTCTCGCGCAGCCGGCGGTTGACCGGCTCGGGCAGTAGCTCCGAGACGTCGCCGCCAAGTATGGCAACCTCTTTGGCCAATGAGGACGACACGAACGAGTACCGCGGTGTCGTCGCGACGAAAAACGTGTCGACGCCGGCGATGTGTTTGTTCATCTGCGCCATCTGCAACTCGTATTCGAAATCGGTGCCGGTGCGTAGCCCCTTGACGATGGCGGTCATGCCCTGCGACCTGACGAAGTCCACCACCAGGCCCTGCCCGGCCTCGACCCGAAGGTTCGGCAGATGCGTCGTCGACTCGGTGATCATCGCGATCCGCTCATCGAGGTCGAACATGCCCTTCTTGGCGGGATTGGTCAGGATCGCCACCACCACCTCATCGAACTGGGCCGACGCCCGTTCGAAGACGTCGATGTGGCCCAACGTCACTGGATCAAACGACCCCGGGCATACCGCGCCACTCATGACGAAAGACGGTACACGCCCGCCTCAGAGTCGTTCGGCCATCTCCAGCCGGGTGTCGCCGTACACGCGCGGCGGCCACACGGACCAGCCGGCCGGCCAGGTCAACGGCGCACCGGTCGCCGCGCGCTCCACCACCGCCACGGTTCCGGCGGCCGCCCAGCCATGCGTGACCAAAGCCGCCAGCATGGCTTCTATCTCGGCGGACTCGACGGCGTAGGGCGGGTCGGCCAGCACGAGGTCGACCGGCCTCGCGGTCCCGGCCGCCAAAACGGTTGCCACCGCGCCGCGGCGCACCACCGCACCGGCCAGACCCAGGGCGTCGACGTTGCGTGCGATGACCGACGCGCTGCGCTGATCCGATTCCACGAACAACGCCGAGGCGGCCCCGCGAGACAACGCCTCCAATCCCAGTGCGCCCGAACCGGCGTAGAGGTCCAGCACCGCGGCGCCGGTCAGGTCATGGCGCGCGGTCAGGATGTTGAAGAGCGACTCGCGCACTCGATCGGTGGTGGGTCTGGTCCCCCGCGGCGGGACGGTGATCCGCCGGCCACCCGCCGCGCCGCCGATGATCCGGGTCACCTGCCACCACTTACAGCAGCGTCGACCAATAGTCCCAGAACCGCGCCATGATCAGCAGGAACACGGCAGTGAACCAGAGCGCGGTGACGGACCAGCGCCATTGGTACAGCACCCCCGCCACACCATGCCCCGGGCGTTGCAGCGCCGGACGGCAGGTGATGGACGCGACGACCACCAGCAGCGTGATGGTGGCCGCCCAGACGACCATGCAATACGGGCACAACGCGCCGATCCTGTACAGGCTCTGGAAGATCAACCAGTGCACGAACACCGCACCGATCACCAGGCCGATCGTTTGCCCTATCCAATACCATTGCGGCAAAGACACTTTCGTCACCGCGAGCAGTCCGGTGACGACCACCACGGTGAACGCCACCAGGCCCAGTAGCGGGTTGGGGAATCCCAGCACCGACGCCTGCGGGGTGACCATCACCGAGCCGCACGACAGGATCGGGTTGAAGTTGCACGACGGCACATACGCCGGGTTGAGCAGGAGGTCGATCTTCTCCACCGTCAGCGTCGCGGAGGCAGCCAGGCCGATCACGCCGGCGATCAGCACCCACCACGCGCTGGGCGCCGGTACTCCCGCTTCGGGACGCGATTGCGGTGTCAGGTCGCCGGTTTCGGCTGACACCGGTGTCGTCACGCGGCCGGGGGGGCCACGGCGCCGTCGATGCCCGGCACGTCGCCCACGATGCTCTTGATCTTCGCCACCAGGGCGTCGGGTGTCGACGGGTCGTAGTCGTCGCCGTTGATCTTGATGGTCGGCGTGGCGTTGATCTTGGCGGCCGACGCCTCAGCGGTGACCTTCGCGATGTACTTGCCGCTGTTGATGCAGTCGGGCACCTTGCCGACGACGCCGGCCTCCCGGGCCAGCTCGATCAACCGGGCGTTGTCCGGGAAGCTGGTGCCGCGTTCGCTGGGCTGCAGGTCGGTGGTGTACAGCGCGGTGTGGAACCGTCGGAACGCGTCAAGGGACTCGTCGGCCACGCAGAGCGCCGCGGCACCCGCCCGCGAGGAGTAGTTCTGGTTCCTGGCGTTGTCGAGGATCGACACCATGGAGTAGTCCGCCGCAATGGCGCCGACGTCGATGAGCCTGGACACCGTCGGACCGAACGTGCGCTCAAAGTTGCCGCAGGCCGGGCACAGGAAGTCCTCGTAGAACGTGACCACGGCCTTGGGATTGCTGGTACCGGGCTGGGTGACCAGCTTGCTCGACGTCACGCGCACCGTGTCGCCCCCACCGATGGCGGCAGTCTTCTTGTGGTGCGTGACCACGATGTACGAGACGACGGCGACCAGGAAGATGACGACGAGGGCGGTCCCACCGATCTGGATCAGCCGGCCCGATTTACCGTCGGCGGCCTTCATGTCAAAGCGCGGGGGGCGTTTGGGTTTGTCGGCCACAGTCTGCGTGATCCTTCGGTACTCGGGTTGTCAATCGTCGGTGGGCGTCAAATCGTTCGTGGGCGCCTCTAGGGTACCGGCGCCGACCGCGCGACAGGTCAGACCCGGCTCAGGTGGGCACGCAGAGCCGAAATCAACTCGGTGGTCGCGGCGGCACTGCCGCCACCAAGCTGGAACAGGTTGGCGAAGCCATGCGTCAACGAACCCATGCACCGCAGATCGACCGGGGTTCCGGCGGCCTGCAGGGCCGCCGCATAGCTCTCGCCTTCGTCGCGCAGCGGATCGAAACCCGCGACCGCGATCAGCGCCGGGGCGAGCCCGGCCAACGACTCGGCCAGCAGCGGCGATACCCGTGGATCCGCCCGGTCGACGCTCGAACGGCGCAGGTATTGCGACTCGAACCAATCGATGTCGCGCTTGGTCAGCAGGAACCCGCGGGCGAACAGGCTCAGCGAGCGGGTCTGCGTGGTGAAGTCGGTGCGCGGGTAGATCAGCCACTGCAGCACGGGGGCGGGCGCGCCCTCGTCGCGCGCCATCTGACAGACGACGGCGGCCAGGTTGCCGCCCGCGCTGTCGCCGCCGACGGCGACCCGGCCGGGTGCGGCGCCGAGCTCCTCGGGGTGGTCGTGCGCCCACCGGAAGGCGGCGTACGCGTCCTCGACCGCGGCCGGGGCCGGGTGCTCGGGGGCCAGGCGGTAGTCGATCGACAGCACGTGGATGCCGGCATCGCGGCACGTCAACCGGCACAGCGCGTCGTAGGAGTCCAAGTCGCCGATGGACCAGCCGCCGCCGTGATAGAAGACCAGCAGCGGTGCGGACGCCGCGTTGGCGGGACGGTAGTGCCGCGCGGGGATGTCGCCGGCCGGCCCGGGCAACGACAGGTCGTCGACGTCGACGTGGATCTGCGGGCCGGGAAGTTCGAGCGACAGCTGGCGCATCTGAGCGCGCGACGCAGCTGGGTCGTCGTCGACGACCAGGCCGTCGATTCCGACCGCCCGCAGACCGGAGAGCATCAGCTGAAGCGTGGGATCCAGCGTGTTGCCGTCGATGCTCACCGAGCGGCCCCCGAACAGCGCACGTTTGGCGGGTGTCGGGATCCACGGAATGACCTTGACACCGATCGTGGATACGGCGCCCTGCATGCGACTGGCCAGGCGCATGGGCGGGTGTTTCACACCGAGGTGAAGGTCGGGCGCGGGCACGCTCTTGGTCATGGACACTCCCTCGGTTGAACGTCTTTCGGGCCCGGCGGCCACCGAGCGGGTGCGGCTCGTGCCGGGCTGCGCGCCTACCGGCAGGCCGGTTACCGGTTCCGTTGCGCCGTGTGACCAACTCTACGTGGTGCGGAATTTGTGAAATGCGGACCAGGGCCGGATATCACCGCGCGCCGCCGCGGCGTTGATGAGGTGGTATTTTCCAGGCCGGTAATATCGTGATCCCCTAGCCGAACCGCCTAACGGATTGCGAGCAGCTTCGACGTGTTCGATTTCGAACTCAGCGCCTGGGACTCGGCGCCGATGCAATGTCGATCTCCTCGCTCGATGATGGCATCAGGTTGGCCCCACGACCCTTCAATTTCACAGGCAGGTGAATGACATTGGCTGGCGAGTCGGGCGCTGCCGTGCCCTCTGTAGCGCTTAATGACGAAAACACGATGCCGGTGCTTGGCCTCGGCGTCGCGGACTTATCGGAAGACGAGACCGAACGCGCGGTCTCGGCTGCGCTGGAGATGGGCTGCCGGCTGATCGACACCGCCGCCGCCTACGGCAACGAAGCGGCCGTCGGCCGCGCCATCGCGGCCTCCGGGATCCCCCGCGCGGAACTGTTCGTCACCACCAAACTGGCCAGCGCCGACCACGGGTTCCTGCGATCGATAGAGGCTTGCAAGGAAAGCCTGGAGCGCCTCGGCCTGGATTACCTCGACCTGTACCTGATTCACTGGCCCGTGCCGGCACGGGGTGAGTACGTGAACTCGTTCGGCGGGCTGATCCAGTGCCGCGGGGATGGGCTGGCCCGCTCGATCGGCGTCTCGAACTTCACCGAAGTGCATGTCACCGACGTCATCGACCTGACCTTCGTCACGCCGGCGGTCAACCAGGTCGAATTGCACCCGCTGCTCAATCAGGCCGAGATCCGCAAAGCCGACGCCGAGCACAACGTCGTCACCCAGGCCTACACGCCGTTGGCGCTGGGCAAGCTGATAGACAACCCGACGCTGACCTCGGTCGCCGGCGAGTACGGCAAGACTCCCGCGCAGGTGCTGCTGCGGTGGAACCTACAGCTGGGCAACGCGGTGGTCTTCCGGTCGGCCAAGCCCGAGCACATCGCCGGGAACCTCGACGTGTTCGACTTCGAGTTGGCCGCCGAGCACATGGACGCGATCAACGGGCTCAACGACGGCACCAGGTTGCGCCCGGACCCCAACACCTTCGAGGGCTAGTACAGCTAGCCTGCCGGGCAGGTGGCGGCCGCCTGACGCAGAACCCCCGTCGACGGCTGGTCCACCGGTAGCGCGTAGCCGCGCAGCACCGCGATGAACTGCATGGCGTATTGACAGGCGAACGCGGCGTTCGGCGGCATCCACTGCGCGGGCGCCGCGTCGCCCTTGTCCTGATTCGCCTGCCCGTCGACGGCCAGCAGGTTTGCCGGATCGTTGGCGAACCGCAGCCGCTCGTCGGCCGGCCAGGCGTAGGCGCCCATGTCCCAGGCGTAGGCGAGCGGGACGATGTGGTCGATCTGCACCGCCTCGCCGACCTTGGCGCCGCGCGCAAAGGCGATGGTCTTGTTGGTGTACGGATCGTGCAGGGTGCCGGTGGCCACCGCGTCCGGGCATCGCTTGGTCGACACGTACGTCTTGTCGACGAGGTCGCGGTTGAGGATGTCATCGCGGGTGTCGCACCCGTTGTGCCCCATCGGGGCGTCGTTGTCGTCGGTCCACGCGTCGCCGAACGCGGCCCTGCGGTAGTCATACCGGTGCGCCCGCAGCGGCAGCACCGCGATACCCGCGAGCACATCGGTGCCCGGCTGCACGGTCGGGACGTCGGCGCGCGCCGCGTATTCGTCCGCGTGCCTTGCCGCCGAGGACCCGACCGTCTGGTAGGCCACCACCAGTGCCAGCGCCGCGACCGCGGACAACCACAGCAGCACCTTGCGGTTCACGATTTGTCCAGGTATTCGATCCGGTCGGTGTTGACGAAAGGTGCTGCCAGCAAAGCCAGTTCGGGACTTGCCGGGTTGTCGGCGTACGTTCGGACGCAGAAGTCGCGCGCCGCCTCGATGACGTCGCGGTGATCGGCCAACGACAGCAGCCGCAGATTGATGGCGCGACCGGACTGGTTGCGGCCCAGGACGTCTCCCTCGCGGCGCTCCTTGAGGTCCAGGTCGGCGAGCGCGAACCCGTCCAAGGTTGAGGCGACGGCGGAGAGCCGCTTGCCCGCCGGTGACTGCGGTGACACCCAGCTGGCGAGCAGACACAAGCTCGGATGTTGGCCGCGGCCGATGCGGCCCCGCAGCTGATGCAATTGGCTGATGCCGAAGCGGTCGGCATCCATCACCAGCATCACGGTGGCATTGGGGACGTCCACGCCCACCTCGATGACGGTGGTACACACCAGCACATCGATCTCACCGGCCCGAAACGCCGCCATCGCGGCGTCCTTCTCGTCGGCGGACAACCGCCCGTGCATCAGGCCGAGCCGCAGGCCGGACAACTCCCCCGAGCGCAACCGTTCGTAGAGTCCCACGGCGGTTTCCGACGGTTTGGCGTTCTGCTCCTGCTTGTCCGGGTCGTCGTTCTCGTCGATCCGCGGCGCCACCACGTAGGCCTGGCGGCCGGCGGCGACCTCTTCGATGATGCGCCGCCAGGCCCGCTCGAGCCACGCCGGCTTGTCCTTGACGAAGATGACGTTGCTGGTGATCGGCTGGCGTCCGCGCGGAAGCTCGCGCAGCGTCGAGGTTTCCAGATCGCCGTAGACGGTCAGCGCGACCGTGCGCGGTATCGGCGTGGCCGTCATCACCAGCAGGTGCGGTGTGACACCGGGACGGGCCTTGGCCCGCAACTGGTCTCGCTGTTCGACGCCGAACCGGTGTTGCTCGTCGACCACCACCATGCCCAGGTTGTGGAACTCCACCGCGTCCTGCAACAGCGCATGGGTGCCGACGACGATCCCGGCCTGACCGTTCGCCACCTCGTCACGGACCTGCTTCTTTCGCGCCGCGGTCATCGAACCGGTGAGCAGCGCGACCCGGGTGGCCACCCCACCTTCACTGTCCGCACCGCCCAGCTGGCCCGCCATCGCCAACGGCCCCAGCACGTCGGTGATCGATCGAAGATGTTGGGCGGCAAGGACTTCCGTGGGCGCCAGCAGCGCGCACTGGTAACCGGCGTCGACCAGCTGCAGCATCGCCAGCACCGCGACGATGGTCTTCCCGGACCCGACCTCGCCCTGCAGCAGGCGGTTCATCGGCCGGGTCGCCGACAGCTCCCTGGCGAACACGTCGAGCACGTCGCGTTGTCCCGCGGTCAGCTCGAACGGCAGCCGCCCCAGCAGTTCCGCGGACAGGCCGTCGGAGCGCGGCGGCGCCGGCGGCCCCGATTCCGACAGCTCGCTGTGCCGCCGGGCGACCAGCGCCCACTGCAACCCGACGGCCTCGTCGAAGGTCAGGCGTTCCCGCGCCCGCATGCGCGTCGCCTCGTCCTCGGCCAGATGGATGTCACGCAACGCGCGATCCTCGGAGACCAGGTGGTACCGGTCGCGCAGATCGGCGGGTAACGGGTCTTCCACCGGATCGAGGACGTCGAGCACCTGGCGCACGCACCGGAAGATGTCCCAGCTCTGCACCTTGGTCGTCGCCGGATAGATGGGAAAGAACGCCCGCTCGAACGCCGCCATCTGCAGCTCGCCGGTGGTGGCCTGCGAGGCGATGGCGATGTTCTTCAGCGAACTGGTGCCGCGGTTCTTGCCGTCCGGGGAGTCGAGGATGAGGAACGCCGGATGGGTCAGCTGCATGACGTCCTTGAAGAACCCGACCTCCCCGGAAAGCATCACCTTGGTGCCCTTGGTCAGGTCCTTCTTCAGGTAATTGGCGTTGAAGAAGGTCGCGGTCACCTTGTTGCGCCCGGAACCCAGGGTGATGCGGTGGCAATCCTTCTTCGGGGTCTTCTTCATCGGCCAGGTCTTGGTTTCGGCGATCGTGTCGACGATCGTGATGTGCTCACCGGCCGGCGGGCGCTGGTGGTCGGCGTCCCAACGGGTCGCGCCCTCGGTGTAGCTACGCGGATAGTGGCGCAGCAGATCGTCGACCGTGCGGATGCCCAGCTCCTCGTCGAGCTGATCGGCGGCCTTGGCGCCCACCACGAAGTCCAGCCGGTCGCCCAGGGACGCCACTGCTACTCGACCCCGATCAACAGCGCGTCACCGCGGTGGCCGGTCCGGTAGGTGACCAGCTCGGTCCCCGGGTGGTGGTCGTGCATGTGTTCTTCCAGGGTCTCGCCCAGGGCCGCGGCCGCATCTTCGGTTTCGATGCCGACGCCCACCAGCACCGTCACCAGGTCGCCGCCGGAGGCCAGCAGCAGATCGAGCAGGCCGATCGCCGCCGCGGTCGGGTCGGCGGCCACGATCAGCACCTCATCGCCCGCGATGCCCAAGCCGTCGCCCGGCTGGCAGCGACCCGCCCAGGTCAGCGCGCTCTCGGTCGCGACGCGCACCGAACCGTGCCGGGCCGCGCCGGCGGCGCGCGCCATGGTGTAACCGTCGTCCACCGCCTGCCGGTCGTTTTCGTGCACGGCCAGCGCGGCCAGCCCCTGCACCATCGATCCCGTCGGGATCGGGACCACATCGATGCCCCAGCCGATGGCCGCCGTGCACCCGGCCACCAGCTCCTCGGCCGGCACGTACCCGTTGGGCAGCACCATCACCTGCGCGGCACCGGTGTCGACCACCGCCCGCATCAGCTGGTGGGCGCTGATGTTGGTGACCGGGTCGCCCGCGGCCGGATCGCACTGCAGCACGCAGGCGCCTTCCCCGCCGAACAGCTCGGCGGCGCCCTCCCCGTCGACGACGGCGAGCACCGCGCGTTCCCGCGTCCAGCCGCCGGCCGGCAACCCGGTGGCGCCGGAGCTCAACGCCGAAATCACGATGCGGCTCAGCCGTCCCGCGGCCAGCCCCGCCTCGACCGCGGCGCCGGCGTCGTCGGTGTGCACGTGCACCGAGTACGAGCGCTGCGACGACGACGTGGCGGCGGCGATACCCACGGAGTCGCCCAGCTCGCCGAGCCGGTCGCGCAGCGCGCCGGCGGCGGCCGGATCGCAGCCCTCCAGCCGGTACATCACCTCGAATTGCGGCGCGGGGCGTTCCGCGGCGCCCTGCGGCTGCGGCGCGCGCGGCGACAGCTCGTATACGGTGCGGGCGGGCGCCTGCCCGGTGACGGTGGTGCGCAGGGCGTCCAGCAGTACCAGCAGGCCGCGCCCGCCCGCGTCCACGGCCCCGGCGTCGGCCAGCACGTCGAGCTGCTCGGGCGTCTTCTCCAGCGCCACGACCGCCGCGTCACCGGCGGCGACGATCGCCGAGGCGAGGTCCTCCCCGGCCTGGGCGCACTCCGCGACGGCTTCGGCGGCGGCGCGCAGCACCGAGACGATGGTTCCGGGGATCTCCTGCCCGCCCATCGACGTGATGACCAGGTCGACGCCGCGCCGCAGCGACGCCCCGAGCAGGGCGGCGTCGATCTGGGACAGCTCACCGCCGGAATCGGCGGCCGCGACTGCGGTGACGTCGGCGATCCCGCGCAGGATCTGCGACAGGATCACGCCGGAGTTGCCGCGGGCCCCGTTCAGGGCGCCCGCCGACATGGCTGCGGCGGCCTTGGCGACGCACGCCGACCCGCCCTCGGAACCGAGGCCGGCGCTGGCCTCGGCCAGCGCCGAACGCATCGTGAACAGCATGTTGGCGCCGGTGTCGGAATCGGCGACCGGGAAGACGTTGAGCCGGTTGATCTCGTCGATGTGGGTGATGAGGTCGCTGACGGCGGTGTGCGCCCAGTCCCGCAAGGTGGTCGCGTCCAGTCGACGCTCCGACGGTCCCAGTGTGATCCACCTCCTCGGTGCCTGCCGGTGCCCAGCCCCCGGTGGGCGCCAGCGTAGCTCGGCGACTCGGCCGACGACTGCCCGTGACCACCACCCGCCGGCGGGGCCGCCCGGCCCATTGAGCCTAGCCAGGCGCGACGACAAAGGTGCTGATCGTTTTGGTGGTAGCCGCGACAATCGCCTATCCTGGTTGGGCCCGGGTCAACCCGGGATGTCCCGGCCACGTGTGAGACCGCCGAGCCGGACCCCCGAGATTTGAGGAGCTTGAACAATGGCCGCTGTGTGCGACATCTGCGGGAAAGGCCCCGGCTTCGGTAAGTCGGTGTCGCACTCCCACCGCCGCACCAGCCGCCGGTGGGACCCGAACGTCCAGACCGTGCACGTTGTCACCCGCCCGGGCGGCAACAAGCAGCGCCTGAACGTCTGCACGTCCTGCATCAAGGCCGGCAAGGTCGTCCGGGGCTAGTCCGGGGCTACATCACGATGTGCCCGGCGTCGACGGGTATCGACACGCCCGTCACGTAGCGAGCACGGGGACCGACCAGCCACAGCACCGCCTCCGTCACGTCTTGCGCTTCGACCAGCGGCACGTCGGGCAGCAGCATCTGCGAGACGGCCGGGTTCGGGTTCTCCAGCATTCGGTTGACGACGAAGTCGTTGAGGATCATCGGCGTCATGACGCCGCTCGGATGCACCGAGTTGACCCGGATCTTGTGTGGCGCATAGGCATTGGCCGCTGACCGCATCAACCCGACCACCCCGTGCTTGGACGCGGCGTAGGCGAACATCGCCGCACTGCCGTCGCCGCCCCGGCCCGTCAGCCCCTGCGAGGAGCTGACCAGCACGATCGACCCGCCCCGGCCCTTGCGGATGATCGAGGGCACCGTCGCCAGCAACGTGTGCCACACCCCCTTGAGGTTGGTGTCGACGATCGTGTTGAACACCGGTTCGGAATGGGCTTCCGGGTCACCGATCGCCACCACCCCGGCGTTGGCGACGACGATGTCCACCTCCCCGAGGTCGTCGATTCCGCGTTGCACCGCGGCCTCCAATTGCGGCAGGTCGCGGACATCGGCGACGACGGGCGCCACCTTGCGGCCGGTGGCTTCGACCAGCCGCGCGGTCTCGTCGAGATCCGATTTGGTGCCCAGCGGGTAGGGAATCGCGTCGATATCGGCGCAGATGTCCACGGCGATGATGTCGGCGCCCTGTTCGGCGAAGGCCACCGCGTGACTGCGGCCCTGGCCGCGCGCCGCACCGGTGATGACGGCGACCTTGTTGTCGAGTTCACCCATGACTACACCTCCAGCTTCGTGCCGGTCTCTTGCTCGGCGAAGGCCACCAGGCGGGCGGCCGTGTCGTAGTCGCAGGCGACCGGCGAGCGGCCGATCAGCACCGGCCCGCCGCGCAGGCCGAACCTACCGGTGACCCCGACGTAGCTGCCCGGCGGTAGCGGTTCGCTGATGCAGTACAGCGTGGGCGCCGCGCCTTCGTCGATGTCGTTGGCCAGCCGGTCGGCCACCACCTTGACCACTTTGTGGGCCACCGACATCACCGGCGAGTCGCCGAGCTGCGACAGGTTCGATGCCACCCACCCCGGATGGGTGAGCTGAGTGACGACCGCGGATCCGGCGGCACGTAGCCTGCGGTCCAGCTCCAGGCCCCAGAGCATGACCGCGAGCTTCGATTGCGCATACGCGCCCAGCCGCGTCCACTTGTGCCGGCGCAGGTGCAGGTCATCGAGGTGCAGCTGCGCCGAGCGGTGCGCGTCGGAGCCGACGTTGATGATCTGGGTTCGGACTTTGGGCAGCAACAGATTGGTCAGCGCGAACGGCCCGAGCAGGTTGGTGCCCAGTGTCTTCTCGTAACCGTCGACCGTGTCGGTACGGCGCTCGGTCAGCGCGCCGGCGTTGTTGATCAGGATGTCGATGTCGTCGGGGATCGACGAGGCGAACGCCCGCACCGAGGACTGGTCGGCGAGGTCGACCTTGGCCACTTCGGTCGATCCGCCCATTTCGGCCGCGCGTTGCTCACCCAACTCGGTGTTGCGCACCGCCAGGATCACGTGCGCGCCGGCTTTCGCCAGGGCGCGGGCGGTGCCCAGCCCGACGCCGTTGGTCGCTCCGGTCACAATGATTCGTTTGCCGGTCAGGTCGTCGAGCCGGCTCGGGGTCCAAGGTAACGTCACGGCGATCAAGAGTAATGGTCGGTTCTATGTAAATTGGACCGGTTCTGCCACCATTGTTCGCGGACGCGGAGGAGACGGCTCGACAGGTGGTTCCACATGAGTGACAGCGCGCGAGAAATCACCAACCTGATCTACACCTACGCCGAGCTTCTCGACGGCGGCGACCTGGATGGCGTGGCCCGGCTCTTCGAACACGGCCGCATCTGCGGCGTGGAGAACGGCCCACCGGAGACGGTGTTCGCCGGGTCCGCCCGGGTGCGCGAGATGTACGAGATGGCCACGCGGATCTACGAAGACGGCACCCCCAAGACCAAGCACAACACCACCAACGTGCAGCTGTACGTCGACGAGGCCGCGGGGACCGCCCGCAGCACGTCGTACTACTGCGTCACCCAGGCGACGCCGGACCTGCCGCTGCAGGTGATCGTGACCGGGCACTACAAGGACACCTTTGCGCGGGTGGACGGCGTCTGGCGATTCGACAGCCGCACCATGTTCGTCGACCAGGTCGGCGACGTCAGCCGGCATTTGAAGTTCTGAGCGCGTGGCCGAGGAGCAGCGTATGCCTGACCACCCCGTCGCGACGAAATCCCAGCACGAACAGGAGCTGGCCGCCCTCGACCTGATCGAGCACCCAGTCGTCAAGGCCGCCCTTCGGAAGGTGGCCGAGACGTGGCTGGGCCGGGCCAAGGCGTCCGAGGCGATGCGGGAGCGGTTCGAGGACGCGTTCGCCGAGGTGATGTTCTCGGCGGCGGTGTGGTCGTCCAACCAGGACAAGCTGCGGCCGAAGGTCAGCTGCATCACCCGGCTGGCGCACCCCGTCGGGGGCCGGCGCATCCCCGGATCACGTTGGGGCATCGACAATCCCGACAGCGTGTACCGGGTGATCCCGATCTCCGGCGACGAGCGCTACGAGATTCACGGCCGGGTGGGCGAGCACCGGATGACGGAGAACTACTTCACGTTGTGGGACGCCCACATGGGCACCGTCGGCGTGCTCAACGGCCGCACCATGCAGGTCGACTCCGACGGCGGCTTCACCATCACCGTGGACGCCGACCCCGCCGGCGGACGGCCCAATCACGTGCAGACCTCCCCCGCGGCGCACGAGTTCTACATCCGCGACGTGCTGCTGGACTGGGCCCGCGACGACCCCAATCACCTTGAGGTGCAACGGCTCGGCGGCCCGCCGGTGACCCCCGCGCGCACGCTCGACGAACAGGCCGAGGCCACCGCGGCGATGATGGAGTACTTCGCCAACTTCACCGGCAAGCTCAGCCACGGCGTCTACAAGATGCCGCCCAACCATTTCGACCTGGCCTGGTCGGCCGACAAGTCCGGCGCCATGCGCAACCAGGTTTATGTCATGGGCCGCTTCGACCTCGGCCCCGACGAGGCGTTCGTAGTGGACCTCAACGACGGTGGCGCCGAGTACTTCACGGTGCCGCTGAGCAACATCTGGGGCACCACGCTAGACATCCTCGACCGCACCGGCAGCCTGAACAAGGCGCAATCGGTGGCCAACGAGGACGGCAGCTACACCTACGTGATATCCCCGACCGATCCGGGCGTGGCCAACTGGATCGACTCCGACGGGCTGCGCGAGGGCATCCTGACGCTGCGCATGGCGGAATTCGGCGCGGCGGGTCCCCGCGAAGACCTGGGTGCGCGCGGGCGGGTGGTCAAACTGGACCGGCTCGACGCCGAGGTGCCGCACCTGCCGCCGGTGGGTCCGCAGCAGCGGGCCGCCCAACTCGCCGAGCGCCGAGCCGCGTATCTGCGGCGCCTGCCGGAGGGGGCGGCCTGAGATGGCACGCTGGCTGATCACCGGATGCTCCACCGGCTTCGGCCGCGAAATCGCGCGCGCCACACTGGAAGCGGGCCACGACGCGGTGGTGACCGCGCGGCGGGCCGACGCGGTACGCGACCTCGTCGAGGAGTTCGGCGATCGCGCCCTGGCCGTCGCCCTCGACGTGACGGACCCCGACCAGATCGCGGCGGCGGTGTCGGCGGCCGATGCGGCGTTCGGCGGCGTCGACGTCCTGGTCAACAACGCCGGTCACGGCTACCTGTCCGCCGTGGAGGAGGGCGAGGACGCCGAGGTCCGGAAGCTGTTCGAGGTCAACTACTTTGGCGCTGTCAACATGATCAAGGCGGTGCTGCCGGCCATGCGTGCCCGCGGCTCCGGGCACATCATCAACATGTCGTCGATGACCGGCCTGGTCGCCAATCCGCCCAACGCGTATTACTCGTCGACGAAGTTCGCGCTGGAGGCGATCACCGAGGCGCTCGCCACCGAGGTGCGGCCGTTGGGCATCAAGGTGACCGCCATCGAACCGGGCGCCTTCCGCACCGACTGGGCGACGCGGTCGATGAAGGAAACCGGCACGCCGATAGCCGATTACGTCGACGTGGCGGCGCGCAAGGATTTGATCAAGCAGTTCGCCGATCACCTCCCCGGTGATCCGAAGAAGGTCGCCGCCGCGGTGCTGATGGTGGCCACGCTCGACGAGCCGCCGCTACGGCTGCTGCTGGGCCGCGACGTGCTCAAGGCCATGCGCGACAAGCTCGCCGCGTTCTCGTCGTCGATCGAGGAATGGAAGTCCGTCACCAAGGACGTCAATTTCGAGGGTCCGTAAGTTCACTCGTCGAGGAAGACGGCGTGCCGGTCGACGGCGTCGCGCCCGATGTGCAGGTTGTTGGCGGGGAAATCGGGATCGGAGTACCCGATCGCCAGCCCGCACAGGATGTTCAGCTCCGGCGGAATGTTCAGCTGCTCGCGCACGACGTCGGGATAGCCGGCGATCGCCACCTGTACGCAGGTCCCCAGACCGCGGGCGGTCAGGGCCAGCAGCAGCGTCTGCAGGAACATGCCGACACCCATGCTGTCGGCGTAACCGAGATCGCGGTGCATGCACACGACGCCGCCCAGCGGCGCGCGGAAGAACTCCCAGTTGCGCAGCACGGCGATGCGCCGGGCCTCGGTGTCGTGGCGGGCAATGCCCATCGAGCCGTACACCTGCGCGCCGGTATCGCTCCGGAAATGAGCGAACGCCGCGGGCAGCTGCGGCACGTTGGGCGGCTCGGAGCGCGCCTTTTCCAGCATGGCGGCGACCAACCGGTCCCGGGCCGGACCGGAGACGAACACCATGTGCCAGGGCTGCACGTTCGAGTTCGACGGCGCGCGCACGGCCAGCTCCAGCGACTCCTCCACCAGGTGGCGCGGCACCGGGTCAGGCAGAAAGAGCCGCGTCGAATGCCGCTGGCGGATGGTGTCTTCGAGGTCGTACATGGCCCCATGGTCCCAGGGCCTCCAGCGGCAATCGGGAGCGCGGCATGGGCCGCGCGAAACCGGTCGTCACCTCAAACGGGTTCGTCATCGTCGGTGTCGCGGAGGAATCTTTCGGGGTGGTGAAAGCTGTTGGTT
>NZ_LZJM01000038.1:0-6022 GCF_001667665.1 Mycobacterium sp. E342 | reverse complement strand
GCTGGAAATCTCCTGTAAATGAGTGATTCGCGTTGCCGAATGCGCGCAATTCGGTTTAACTGCGAAGTAGGTAAACCACGTTGCTAATGCGGCAGATCCGCAATTGGCAAGGCGCGATGGCGCCAGGGACCGCGATAATTCGCCGTCATCGCCGACGGGCGACGGCCCCTCGGAACAATCCAGTCCATTTGTGCGGCGGCCACGACGCGAAAGATAACCGGCCATTCATTTGGTCATTGCCCAGGATCGTGCCCGCCGTGTCGGCTGAGTCCTGTGGGATCCCGCGATCTCGGCCGATCCGCGGGGCTGGACGCGCCGCGAGATTCGCTGCCCGCGACCGGCTGACGAAGGGGGACCATATGCTTGACTATGGGGCACTGCCGCCCGAGATCAATTCGGGCCGAATGTATTCCGGCCCTGGCTCCGGACCGATGCTGGCGGCGGCCGCGGCGTGGGACGTCTTGGCCAACGGGCTGGAATCGGCGTCGCGTGGCTGCACCTCTGTGCTAGCACGATTGCAAGGCGACAGTTGGTCTGGCGGCGCGTCGGCGGCGATGGCCGGCGCGGCCACGCCCTATGTCGCGTGGGTGGCCGATGCGGGCATGCGGGCCGAAGAGGCCGCAAGCCAGGCCCGGGCGGCCGCGGCGGCTTTCGAGGCCGCCCTCGGCGCCACTGTGCCACCGGCACTCGTGACGACCAACCGTGCCCAGCTGCGGGCGCTGGTGGCGACGAACGTGTTCGGACAGAACACCGCGATGATCGGGGCGACCGAGTCCGCGTATGAGGAGATGTGGGCGCAAGATGCCGCCGCGATGTACGGGTATGCCGGGACCTCGTCGGCCGCGACCACGCTGCGGCAGTTCAACCAGCCGCCGCAGACCACCAACGCCGGCGCGCAATCCGCACAGGCCGGGGCGGTCGGCCAGGCCACTGGCACCTCAGCGGCCGGGAACGCCCAGGGCACCCTGTCGCAACTGACATCGGCTGTGCCACAACAGTTGCAAACCCTTGCGTCGGGAGGTGCCTCGGCCTCCTCGGCAGGCCCCACCTCAGCGGGGTCGTCGGTACTGACCGCATTCAGCAATTTCAATACCCTCACCGGCCCGGCGAGCTTGGCCTCCAACTTCAGTCGCACCAGCACCTCGGCGATGAGCGGCTACACCGGGATATACCGGTCCTCCATCCAGGCCGGTAAAGACGCCGCCAAGGCGGCGGCCACCCCCGCTGTCAGCAGTGAGACGGCGGCGTTGAGTTCGGCCGGCTTACGCCCGCCGGTGCTCGCCAGTACGGGCAATGCCACGGCGGTGGGGAGACTGTCCGTTCCACAGACCTGGGCGACGACGAATCCGGCGGCCGTCACGGTTGCCGATGCGCACTGGCTGTCGGACACCGAGCTCGACGGTGGGCCGTCCTGGCACGAAGGGCCGCCGACCAACATGTTCAACGGAGTACCGGCAACGAGTGCCGGGGCATCGTCTTCCGGGCTGTTGTCACGTCCCTCGGTCAACAATGTGTTGCGGGTGACGCCACGCCAATTCAAGATGCCGCGACCTTCGGCGGGCGGCTAGCTGCGAATCGCGCTCGTCAGCGCACACAAAACCGCAAATCATTTGTTGCGCGAGACCCGCGCGACGGTTGACACCCGGCCAGGAAAGGGAGTTGGATGTTTGATTTCGGGGCACTGCCGCCCGAAATGAACTCGGCGAGAATGTATTCCGGTCCCGGTGCGGGACCTATGATGGCGGCCGCAGCGGCCTGGGACGCACTGGCCGCGGAGCTGGAGTCATATGCGATCGGTTACACCTCGGTGGTCGCCGATTTAAGCCAAAGCTGGTCGGGCGGTGCGGCTATGGCGATGGCGACCGCCGCCGCACCGTATGTGGCATGGGCTTCGGCGACGACGACGCTCGCCGAGCAATCGGCAGCACAAGCTCGAGCGGCGGCGGCCGCCTACGAGGCGGCATTCGCCGCGACGGTGCCTCCGGCGATGATCGTCACCAACCGCACGCGGCTGGCGATTCTTGTCGCCACCAACTTCTTCGGCCAGAACACACCGGCGATCGCGGCGACCGAGCTCGAATACGCCGAGATGTGGGCGCAGGACGCCGCCGCGATGTACGGTTACGCCGCGTCCGCTTCTGCCGCGACCGCGCTGACGCCGTTCGCCCCGCCGCCACATACCACGAATGGCGCCGGGCAATCCGGCCAGGCGGCCGCGGTCGCCCAAGCCACGGGCACCTCGACCGCCGGACATGCTCAGACGACGGTGGCTGGACTGGCGCCAACCGTTTCACAACAGCTGCAAACACTCTCGGCAGCGAGCGCTTCGAGCCCCGGTACCACGCCGGCGTCCGCTTCGGCGGAGTCGTCGATACTCACCGCATTCAGTGACTTCAACAACCTGACTGGACCGGCGAATCTCGGCGCGGCCTTCAGCCGCACAGAAACCTCGGGCATGAGCGGCGGGACGGGCCTCTACCGCTCCGACATCCAATCGGGCCCCGCCGGTGTCCCCGTTCCTCGCGCCGCCACCGTCTCGGAGGCGGCGGGCTCGGCGGGCGTGCGCGGTCCGGTGCTCGCGGACATGGGCGGGGCGGCGCCGGTCGGCAAACTGTCGGTCCCCCAGAACTGGGTGACCGCCAACCCCGTCAGCAGCGGCCCGGTGCCGGTGCGGGAAGCCAGCTTTCGGGCGACGGCCCCGTCCCAGGCCCACTCGCCCGCGAGCACGTTTGGCGGCGTACCGCCTACGCGGCCGGGGCAGGGAACCACCGGGGTGCCCGTCCTGCGCAACGGGCGGCGCACATTCAAGATGCCCCGTCCGACTTCCGGCGGCTAAATCGACTCTCCGCCGCGGTCAGGACGCCGACGACGCGGTCTCGGAAGCGGCCAACTCGTCGCACAGGTGCTCGGCCAAATCACGCACCGTGGTGATCTTGGTGGGGCTGACGCGCACACCCGTTTCGGTTTCGATCCGGGTTCGCAGCTCCAGGTTGCCGAGCGAGTCCAGGCCGTAGTCGGACAGCGGACGGTCGGGATCGATCGTGCGCCGCAGCAACAGGCTGAGCTGGCCGGAGACCAGCCGGCGGATGGCCGAGGGCCACTCCTCGCGGGGCAGCGCGTTGAGTTCGGCCAGGAATTTGCCCGTGTCCGGTCTGCCCTGGGCCACCGATCCGAACGCCTCGGCGAAGCGGCTGCGTTGCGCGAAGGACGTCAGCCACGGCGTCCCCATGATGGGCGCGTAGCCCGAGTAGGGCCGGTCGTAGCGCAGCAGGGTGTCGAACGCGCGGTAGCCCTCCGGCGGCGTGATCGCGATGCCGGCGTCTTCCGCCAGGGCCGTGGCGCGCCCGACCTCGGACCACGCGCCCCACGCGATCGCGGTGCCCGCCAGGCCCTGGGCGCGGCGCCAGTGCGCGAACGCGTCCAGCCAGCTGTTGGCCGCCGCGTAGGCGCCCTGCCCGGGGGAGCCGACCAGGGCGGCGGCCGAGGAAAACGCGCAGAACCAGTCCAGCGGCTCGCGGGCCTGCCTTTCCTGCAAGGCCAGATGCAGGCGCCGGGCACCGTAGACCTTCGGCGCCCAGCACCGGTCGATCAGTTCGTCGGTGACGTTGGTCAACGTCGCGTCCTCCACGACCGCGGCCGCGTGCAGCACCCCGCGTACCGGCAGCCCGGTCGCACCCGCGGATGTGACCAGGCGTTCGGCCGTGCCCGGCTCGGCGATGTCGCCGCACTCCACCGCGATGTCGGCCCCGCCGGCGCGCATCCGCTCGATGGCTTGGCGCGCGTGCGCGTCGGGTGCCGAGCGGGAGTTGAGCACGATGCGCCCGGCGCCGCCGGCGGCCATCTCGGCGGCCAGGAACAGGCCCAGGCCGCCCAGGCCGCCGGTGACGACGTAGGCGCCGTCGGCGCGGAACGGCCGCACCTGCTCCGGGGGGACCGCCGCCACGGTCCGTCCCCCGCGCGGCACGTCGAGCACTACCTTGCCGGTGTGTCCGGCGGCGGCGACCAGGCGGACCGCGGCGGCCGCGTCGTGGATCGGGTAGTGCGTCGTCCGCGGCGGCGGCAGCTCGCCGTCGGCCGTGCGTTGGTACACGGTGGTCAGCAGGCGACGGACCGTCTCGGGGTGGCTGAACGTCAGCAGCGCCAGATCGACCGCGAACAACGACAGGTTCCGGCGGAACGGGAACAGCCCCAGGCGTGTGTCGCCGTAGATGTCGCGCTTGCCCAGCTCGACGAACCGCCCGCCGAAGGCCAGCAGTTCGATGCCCGCGCGCTGCGCGGCGCCCGGCAGCGAATTGAGCACCACGTCGACGCCGTACCCGCCGGTGTCGCGGCGGATCTCGTCGGCGAACGCCGTGCTGCGCGAATCGTAGACGTGCTCAATCCCCATGTCGCGCAGCAGTTGCCGGCGCTGCGGGCTGCCCGCCGTCGCGAAGACCTCGCAACTCGCGGCCCTGGCGATCGCGATGGCGGCCTGCCCGACTCCCCCGGTGCCGGAGTGGATGAGCACCTTGTCGGTCGGCGCGATGCGGGCCAGGTCGTGCAGGCCGTACCACGCCGTCGCCGCCGCGGTGGGCACCGCCGCCGCGTCGTCCAGCGGCATGCCGTCCGGGAGGGTGACCGCGTGCCGGGCGTCGGCGATGACGAAGGTGCCCCAACATCCGTTCCGGGACAGGCCGCCGACCCGGTCGCCGACCTTGTGTTCGGTGACGCCGGTCCCGACGGCGGTCACCACACCGGCGAAGTCCCCACCCAGCTGCTGTCGGTAGCCCTCGAAGGTGGGATAGCGGCCGAAGGCCACCAGCACGTCGGCGAAGTTGATGGTGGACGCGGCCACCGCGACCTCGATCTCCCCGGGCCCCGGCGGCACGCGGTCGACCGCGGCGAACTCCAGCGATTCGAGGTCGCCCGGGGTGCGGATCTGCAGGCGCACGCCGTCGCGCCCGTGATCGACGACCGTGCTGCGCCGTTCGGCCGGACGCAACGGACCGGGCCGCAGCCGCGCCGTGTACCACCGGCCGTCGCGCCACGCGGTCTCGTCCTCTTCCGATCCGCTCTTACACTGCAGCGCAACATGTTTGGGTTCGGTCGCCGCGTCGATGTCGATCTGCGTGACGCTCAGGTGCGGATGCTCGGAATCGATCACCCGTAGCAGTCCGCGCAGCCCGGTCTGCTCGAGGTTTGCCACGTCGCCGGCGGCCACGGTCGCGGCGTTGCGGGTCAGCACGAAAAGCCGGGGCGCCTCGCCTGGCAGCTCGGAGAGCTCACGGGCGATGGCCGCCAGGTGCGAAACGTAGTCCCGGCCGCGACGGGTTTCGTCGGCGCCGCCGGCCCCCGGCGCGGTCACCACGACGACACCGGTGAGGCCCTTCAGCGGCCCGTGCCCATTCGAGGGCAGCTCGGCGGCGCCGGACAGCAGCGCGCGCAACCGAGCCGATTCCACCGAGCCGAGCGGCAAGGACACCGTGGCGCATTGGGCGCCATCGCAATTCAATGCCTCGCCCAGTTGGGCGGTCACCGGGTCCGCCACGTCGCAGGCGCTGAGCAACAGCCACGAACCCGGCTCGCCGCCGGGCGGGTCCGGGAGTTGCCGGGGCTCCCATTCGATGGTCAGCAACCGCTCGTTGAGCAGCCGGTGCGACCGCTCCTCTTCGGAGACCCCTCCGGCCAGCCGCAGTCCCTCGATCCTGCACAGCACGGTTCCGGCCGAGTCCAGCACGTCGAGGTCGGCCTCGCACTCGCCCGGGCCCGACGACGTCACCCGGGCGAGGCAGTACTGCGCATTGCGCGTCGAGGCATAGCTGCGCAACCTGCGCACACCGACCGGCAACAGCAGGCCGCCCGCGCCCGCCTCCTGCACCCGGGGATGGACGACGACCGACTGGAAGCAGGCGTCGAGCAGGGCGGGGTGAACGGCGTAGCCCGACTGCTGCGAACGGATCGCACCGGGAAGGGCCACCTCGGCGAGCACCGTGCCCGCGTCCACGTCGCCCACGAGCGCCGCGGCCAGGCCCGAGAATGCCGT
>NZ_LZJM01000037.1:0-24266 GCF_001667665.1 Mycobacterium sp. E342 | reverse complement strand
GTTTCAGCGGCACCTCGGGCGCGGGCCGGGCCGCCAAGACCGACCTGCTGGGCTCCGAGGTGATCGGGTCCGCGCGGGCCTACAACATCGCGGGCGCTCACCGGCACACCCCCGAGATCGCCCAGGGCCTGCGCGCCGTCACCGACCGCGATGTGACGGTGTCGTTCACGCCGGTGCTGATCCCGACGTCACGGGGCATCCTGGCCACCTGCACCGCGCGGACCCGATCACCTCGGAGCCCAGCAGGTCGGTCTTGGCGGCCCGGCCCGCGCCCGAGGTGCCGCTGACCGCGACCACCGTGACGGCCGGCTCGATCAGGTCCTCGGCCACCGCCGGCAGCAACGCCAGCAGCGCCGCGGTCGGGTAGCAGCCCGGCACCGCGATGCGGCGCGCGCCGCGCAGCCGCTCCCGCGCGCCGGGCAGCTCCGGCAGCCCGTACGGCCAACTGCCGGCGTGCGGCGAGCTGTAGAACCGTTCCCAGGCGCCGGCGTCGGTGAGCCGGAAGTCGGCGCCGCAGTCGACGATCAAAGTATCGGGGCCGAGCTGTTCGGCCAGCGCCGCCGAATGCCCGTGCGGCAGGGCCAGGAACACCACGTCGTGCCCGGCCAGCGCGGCGAGGTCGGTCGGCTCGACCACCCGCTGCGCCAGCGGCGTCAGGTGCGGATGGTGCTCGCCGAGCGTGGTGCCGGCGCTGGAAGCGGCGGTCAGCGACCCGATGGCGAGGCGGCCGTCGGCGTAGGCCGGATGCCCGAGCAGGAGCCGCAGGATTTCCCCGCCCGCATAGCCGCTGGCCCCGGCAACCGCCACCTTCAATACGTCGGCCATTCCGCCGATTCTGCATGGTTATGCATTGGTTTGCAAATCCATTACCAGCGCGTGCTAGGCGCGCAGCTCGGCGCCGACCGCGTCGGCGGCGCGTCGCACCGCGGCGTCGCGGGCCGCGCTGGCGTCGTCCTCGGTCAGCGTGCGGTCCGGTGCTCGGAAGCGCAGTGCGAACGTCAGCGACTTGCGGTCCTCACCGACCTGCGGGCCGGTGAAGACGTCGAACAGTTGCAGGTCCTCCAGCAGCTCGCCCGCGCCCTCCCGGACGGCGTCGGCCACCGCCTGGGCCGGCACGTGCGCGGGCACCACCAGGCTGACGTCCTGGAAGACGGCCGGGAACGGCGACACCCGGGGCGCCGGCAGCGCCACCGCGATCGGGATTGCGTCGAGGTTGAGCTCGACGGCGCAGGTACCCTTCGGCAGTCCGGAGCGCTCGATCACCGCCGGGTGCAGCTGCCCCGCGTGGCCGACGACGGTCTCCCCGACCAGCACCTCGGCACACCGGCCCGGGTGCCACGGCAGGTGCCGGGCGGCCCGCAGGCTCACCTCGACCCCGCTGGCGCGGGCGATGATGCGCGCCGCCTCGAACGCGTCGGCGGCCTCGGCGCGGCGGCCGGGGCCCCACGGGCCGCGGCGTTCGCGCAGGCCCGCCAGGACGGCGGCCACGTGCTGCGGCTGGCGGGGCAACGACGCGTCCAGCTGGGCGATCTCGGTGTCGGTGGGCCGGCGGTGCACGGGGATGGGCTGCACGCCGCGGGTCTGCTCGGTCGGCTGCACCACCTGCGCCAGGGCGTACAGCGCCACGTCCACCAGCCCGCGGGACACGTTGCGCACCAACGCCTCCAGCAAGGCGGGCAGCAGCGTGGTGGCCAGGTGCGGGCGGTCGGCCTCGAGCGGGTTGAGCACCCGCGTGGTGGCGCGCCGCGGGTCGTCGGCCGCCAGGCCCCACAAATCGAAGACGCCCGCGGGCAGGAACGGCGTCGGCAGGACCTCGACATACCCGGATTGCGCGAGCGATCTGCCGATGGCGCGGCGACGCTTCTGCGCCGCGGTCAGGCCCCGGCCCGCGGGCGCCGCGGGCAACACCGACGGGATGGCCTCCAGGCCCTCCAGCCGCAGCACCTCCTCGACGAGGTCGGCGGGCTGCAGCAGGTCGGGTCGCCAGCTCGGCGGCGTGACGGTCAAGGTGTCGCCCTCGTGGCTCACCACAGCCCCGATCTGCGCCAGGCGCCGCGCGGCGGTCCCGGGCGGGTAGGCCACCCCGGCGATCCGGTCGGGCAGGTCGGCGGGGATCCTGATCGGCGGGAGCGACCAGTCGTCGGTCGGCGGGTCGCCCCGCCAGTCGGTCAGCTTCTCCGACACAGCTCCCCCGGCGATCTCGACGAGCAGCGACGCGCATCGGTCCAGCACGGCCACCGAGATGGCCGGGTCCACCCCGCGCTCGTAGCGCCGGGCGGCCTCGCTGGGCAGGTGCAGCCGGCGCTGGGTGCGCGAGACGGCAGCCGGGTCCCACACGGCGGCCTCGAGCAGCACGTCAGTGGAGTCGGCGCGCACCTCGGTGCTCGCCGCGCCCATCACACCGCCGATCGCCGCCGTCGCCCGGTCGTCGACGATGAGCACGTCGGCCGGATCGAGCCGGCGCTCGATGTCGTCGAGGGTGACGACGGTCTCGCCGGCCCGGGCGAACCGCACGCCGAGGCCGCCGGAGATTCGGTCGCAGTCGTGCGCGTGCATCGGGTGGCCGAACTCGAGCATCACGTAGTTGGTGACGTCCACCGCCGGCGAGGTCGCGCGGACGCCGGCCAGCAGCAGCCGGCGCTGCAGCCACCACGGCGACACCGCGGCGGGGTCGATGCCGGTCACGGGCCGCAGCGCGAACCGCCGGACACCGGTTTCGGGGTCCACGGTCAGGGGCCAGGCCTCGCCGACGGCCGGCAGCGGCCTGGTCACCTGCCCGCCCGCGGGGTCGACGAAGTCCAGGTCGTAGGCGCAGGCGACCTCGCGGGCCAGCCCGCGCACCGACATGCAGTAGCCCCGGTCGGGGGTGATCGCCAGGTGGAAGACCACGTCGTCCAGTCCGAGCACGGCGGCGCCGTCGGCGCCCGGTTCGGCGGTGCCGGGCGGCAGCACCAGGATGCCGGAATGGTCGGCGCCCAAACCGAGTTCGGCCGCCGAGCAGATCATGCCGTCGGAGTCGCGGCCGTAGGTCTTGCGCCTCGCGATGGCGAACCCGCCGGGCAGTGTGGTCCCGGGCAGGGCCACCACCACCAGGTCCCCGACGGCGAAGTTGGTTGCGCCGCAAACGATGTCACGGTCTTCAGGCTCGCCGACGTCGACCCGGCAGGCGCGGATGGGCTTCTTGAAGCCGGTGAGCTCCTCGATGCCGGTCACCCGCCCCACGGTCAGCGGGCCGTCGACCGGGCCGAGCGCGACGACCTCCTCCACCTCGTGGCCGATTCGGATCAGCGTCTGCTCGAGTTCGGCGGGCGTGACGTCCCAGCCCGGGGCGCCGGCCGCCACCACTTCCCGCAGCCAGCTGTAGGGGATCCGCATCAGGCACCCACCCCGAACGGCAACGAGAACCGCACGTCGCCCTCGACCATGTCACGCATGTCGGGGATGCCGTTGCGGAACTGCAGGGTGCGTTCCAGCCCCATGCCGAAGGCGAAGCCGGAGTACACCTCGGGGTCGATTCCCGCGGCGCGCAACACGTTCGGGTGCACCATGCCGCAGCCGCCCCACTCCACCCAGCCGGCGCCGCCCTTCTTGCCGACGAACCACACGTCGACCTCGGCGGAGGGTTCGGTGAACGGGAAGAAGTGCGGCCGGATGCGGGTGCGCGCCTCGGGGCCGAACTCGGCGCGGGCGAACGCGTCCAGGGTGCCGCGCAGGTGCGCCATGGACAGCCCGCGGTCCACCGCCAGCCCCTCCACCTGGTGGAAGACCGGGGTGTGGGTGGCGTCGAGCTCGTCGGTGCGGAAGGTGCGGCCGATCGAGACGATGTAGACGGGCAGCTCGTGGGCGAGCAGGGTGCGCACCTGCACGGGCGAGGTGTGGGTGCGCAGCAGCTGCCGGGAATCGTCCGGCGCGATATAGAACGTGTCCTGCTCGCTGCGCGCGGGGTGGTCCGCCGGGAAGTTGAGGGCGTCGAAGTTGAACTGCTCGGTTTCGACCTCCGGCCCCTCCGCCAGCTCCCAGCCCATCGCGATGAAGGTGTCGGCGATGTGCTCGGCCAGGATGGTGATCGGGTGCCGCGCGCCGGGTGGCTGCCGCGTCGACGGCAGGGTGACGTCGATGCTTTCGGCGACCAGCACCGCGGCGTCGCGTTCGGCGCGCAGCGCGGCCAGGCGCTCGTCGTAGCTGCGCTGGACCTCTGTCCGCGCGGAATTGACCCGCTTGCCGGCGTCGGCGCGCTCCTCCTTGGGGACGCCGCCCAACGCCTGTCGCGCCAGCGCCAGCGGCGAGCGGTCGCCGAGGTGCTCGGTCTTCACGCGCGCGAGCGCGTCCAGATCGCCGGCGAGCGCGATGGCCTCCTGGGCGACGCCGAGCGCCTTGGCCAAGGCATCCGGCGACAGGTCGACGGGCTGAGCACCCACGCGGCGACACTCTCCTTGCTGATGAGGGGCTGGGAGGAAGTTGCCCAGCGGCAAGTGCCGATCATAGTGATGCGGTTTGTGCTGCCCGGCGGGCGCTTCGGGGTAAGGGCGGCCGGGTGTCTAGCCCGCCGCGACCGGCTGCGCACCGGCCAGGGCGGCGTCGTCCAGCACCGCGCGCCCGTTGAGGAACTGCACGAGCCTGTGCGCCGCCAGCGCGCCCAGGATCCCGAACGCCGGCGCCGCGGCCATCGTCCCCCAGTGGTGGGCCAGCAGCAGGAAGCCGAAGCCCGACGAGGCGGCCAGCATCAGGATGCGCACCGGCGTCCAGTGGATGGGCTGACGGAACCGCGCGGACACCAACACACCCAGGATCACGGCGACGGTGTGACCGGCGTCGGTGAAATCGCCGCCGATGATCGCCGAGGCGATGCCGGCCGACACCCACCAGCCAACCCAGGCGGGCCGCCAGCGCTGCGGAATCACCGCCGTCATCGCCCCGAGCACGGCCAGGGCGCCGTAGCTCATCCCGACATCGCTGGCCCGGGTGATCGAAACCGGCATCCACTCGAACTCGACCGCCGCGGCGAGTGCGGCCGCCACCAGCAACGTCGCGCCGATGTGCCCGACGAGGAACGCCACCACCAGCCTGATGGTGCGCAGGTGTAGCTCGCCGAGCGCGAGCAGGCAGGTCAGGAAGGGCAGCCAGAAGTAGAGCGGACCGGCGTCGACGACCAGCGCGCTGCCCAACAGGGTGCCAACGTGGCCGTGGGCCAGGTTGTGCAGGTTGGTGCTGGCGCGCTCGACCAGCACGTCATGGGCGTGCGGGCCGAGCACCAGGATGGCGCAACTGACGCCAAGCAGCACCGCCACGTAACCCAACGTGAACTGGACCCGGGCGAGCCGGGCAAGGATGCCCCCAACCATTGAATCCATTATGTCGGCTAGTTTGTTTCGGCGCTGTGATCCGGCGCTGTCAACTCCCTATGAGTCCTCAAACGATATATCGCCAAGTCGGGTGGCACGCCCGTGGTCTTGCCCGCAAATACCGGTTTACGTGCGCGTTTGGCGACGACACCCATGGCGTCCAGTTCGCTCTGGGCGATCAGGTCGAGTGTCGAACTCGACACCATGACCCCGCCCTTGGTGGCGCGTTCCATCACCCGCGCGGCGATGTTCACGTCGACGCCGAGCCAGTCCGCCGCCAGCCGCTGGGGCCGCCCGGTGTGGATGCCGGCCCGCATCCGCGGGGTGTAACCGGCCACCTCGACCGACTTCAGCGCCTCCTTGGCGGCCAGGACGGCGCGCACCGCGACCGTCGGATCGCCGAAGACGGCCATCAGGCCGTCGCCCATCCGCTTGACGATGTGTCCCCCGGCGTCCAGCAGCGGCGGCTCGACGGCCCGGGCCACCTGGCGCAGCAGCGTGAGCGCCGCCTCGTCCCCGGCCTGCAGGGACCACGACGAGAAACCGACCAGGTCCGTGAAGACCAGCGTCACTTCGGGATTCGCTGGCCGCCGGGCAACCGACTCGGTCAGCGCCTGCCACACCTGCAACACCCCGAGACTGACCTCCCGCGACACCGCGTCGCGGTCCCCGAGCAGCCGGTCGGCCGCGCGGGCTGCGGCGCGCGGGCCACCGTCGCCGGCCGTGGACAGCGGGTCGCCGAATTCGGGGTCTCCGGGTAGCAGCCGCCGCGCCCGGCGGATGAAGGCCACGGCGCCGGGGCTGTGGTTTCGGCTGTGCAGCCACTGCGTCGCGTTGTGCACCGAGACCGGGGAACGCCGTGACGGATCGGATGGCGTCGCCGTCGGCGCCTCGGGCTCGCCCGAATCCGAATCGCGACGCGCGAGTTCCACCCGGCCAGGTTATTTCCTCCCGCCGGAGCCGGGCAATGAAGACCGCGCGCTTTGTGTCACAGCTCGCAACGTATCGCCTGATCACGGCGGCGCCACGCGGCTGTTCACGCTCGATAACACCCGCGCGGGCGCATGGCCGAAATCGTAGACAACGCCCGTTGTCAAAGTTATCGTGAGCGCAGGAGGCCGAGATGACTGCCATTCCAGCGAAATCCGACGATCCGCTCGGGCCAGATTCCCTGACCTGGAAGTACTTTGGCGACCTGCGCACGGGAATGATGGGCGTGTGGATCGGCGCGATCCAGAACATGTATCCGGAGCTGGGAGCGGGCGTCGAAGAGCATTCGATCCTGCTGCGCGAGCCCCTGCAGCGGGTGGCCCGCTCGGTGTACCCGATCATGGGCGTCGTCTACGACGGCGACCGGGCCGCGGCGACCGGGCGGCAGATCACGAGCTACCACCACACCATCAAGGGCGTCGACGCGTCGGGGCGCCGATATCACGCGCTGAATCCCGAGACGTTCTACTGGGCGCACGCCACCTTTTTCATGCTGGTAATCAAGGTGGCCGAGTACTTCTGCGGGGGCCTGACGGAGGCCGAGAAGCGGCAGCTGTTCGACGAGCACGTGCGGTGGTACCGGATGTACGGGATGAGCATGCGGCCGGTGCCCGGCTCCTGGGAGGAGTTTCAGGAGTATTGGGACCGCATCTGCCGCGAGCAACTGGAGATCAACCGAGCGACCCTGGACATCTTCCAGATCCGGATCCCCAAACCCAAGTTCGTGCTGATGCCGACGCCGATCTGGGACCAGATGTTCAGGCCCCTGGTGGCGGGCCAGCGCTGGATCGCCACGGGCCTGTTCGAGCCCGCGGTCCGCGAGAAGGCGGGCATGCGCTGGACGCCGGGCGACGAGGTGTTGCTGCGCCTGTTCGGCAAGCTCGTCGAGCTGGCCTTCCTCGCGGTTCCCGACGAGATCCGGCTGCACCCGCGCGCGCTGGCGGCCTACCGCCGCGCCGAGGGCCGGCTGCCCAGCGACGCGCCGTTGGTCGAGGCGCCGACGTTCATGGCTCCGCCCCGCGACCGCCGCGGGCTGCCCATGCATTACTTCCCGCCCCGTTCCCGCTACGCCCCGCGTTCCCCGCTCGACCCGGCCAAGGCGCTGATGGAGCGCGCCGGCTCGCTGGTGCACGGGACGCTGTCGCTGGCGGGTCTGCGGCCCGCCCGAGGGCGCGTCAGGGCCGCGTGAACACGCCCAACGCCTGGGCGCTCTGGTAGAGGCAGATCGCCGCGGCCGAGGCCACGTTCAGGCTCTCCGCACCGCCGGACATCGGGATGCGCATGCGGTGGTCCGCCGCCGCCGCGATGTCGCTCGGCAGGCCCTGTGATTCGGGCCCGAACAACCATGCCGTCGGCCTGCCGAGCAGTTCGGCGGCCTCGTCGAGGCGCGTCTCGCCGTCCACCGTGGTGGCCAGCACCTGCAGTCCGGCATCGCGCACGGCGCGCAGCGCGGCGGGCGTGTCCGGCGCGGCGACGACCGGGACCGAGAAGATGCTGCCGGCCGAGGCGCGCAGACACTTGCCGTTGTACGGGTCGACGCCGTGGCCGCCGAGGATGACGCCTTGCGCGCCCATGGCGTCGGCGATGCGAATGAGCGTGCCGGCGTTGCCCGGCTCGCCGATCTCGACGGCGACGGCGATCAACCGCGGCGCACCGGCCAGCACGTCCGCCAGCCGCGTCGCGGGCATCTCGCAGACCGCCACCAGCCCGGCGGGGGTGACGGTGTCGGACAGCGCCTTCGCGGCCCGCTCACTGACCAGATGGACCGGCGCTTGCTGCGCGCCGAGCAACGACGCATACCGCTGCCCGGCGGCTTCGGTGACGAAGACGTCGCGGACGAGGCCGCGGGCCGCGGCCGCCTCGACCAGGTTGGGGCCTTCGGCGAGGAACCGCCCCGCGCGGCGGCGGCCGACGTGGCGATGCAGTTTGACCGCCGCGGCGACCCGGGCCGAACGTTCGGTCAGCAGGGGCTAGGCGGCCTCTCCGGAATCCGACGGGGCGTTGACGTCCTCGGGCAGCGCGGCCCGGGCGACGTCGACCAGCGCCGTGAATGCGGCGGGATCGGTGATCGCGATGTCGGCGAGGTTCTTGCGGTCCACCTCGACGCCCGCGGCCTTCAGCCCCTGGATCAGCCGGTTGTAGGTGATGTCGTTGGCGCGAGCCGCCGCGTTGATCCGCGAGATCCACAGCTTGCGGAACTCGCCCTTGCGCGCGCGACGGTCGCGGTAGGCGTAGTTCAGCGAATGCAGCTGCTGCTCTTTGGCCTTGCGGTAGAGCCGCGACCGCTGGCCGCGATACCCCTTCGAGGCCTTGAGGATGCTGCGCCTCTTCTTCTGGGCGTTGACCGCCCGCTTCACGCGTGCCATGGGGGGTTCCTGCTCTCCTGAAAAGTAACTTGAAAACTAAATGGTGGGGCGCCGGCGCCGGGTCCGGCGCTCGGCTTGTCGAAGGTCAGCCGTTCAGCAGCTTGTTGACCCGCTTGGTGTCGTTGGCCGCCACGGTGGTGCGGCCTTCCAAACGGCGGGTCCGGGTGGACGGCTTGTGCTCGAACAGGTGCCGGCGGTTCGCTTTCTCGCGCAGGATCTTGCCGGTTCCGGTGCGCCGGAACCGCTTCGAAGCCCCGCTGTGGGTCTTGGCCTTGGGCATGTTTCCTCTAATTCGTCTAATTCGTGCCAGGTCAGTTCGGTGAAGGGTTGTTGTCGGCGGCCGCGTCGGTGTCCGACGCGGTGCCTTCCCCGGGTCCCTCGGGGTGCCGCGCCCTGGCGCGGGTCTTCGCGCCGCGGTGCGGGGCCAGCACCATCGTCATGTTGCGGCCGTCCTGCTTGGCGGACGTTTCGACGAAGCCGTATTCGGCGACGTCGGCGCCCAGCCGCTGCAGCAGGCGGTAGCCCAGCTCGGGCCGCGACTGCTCACGTCCGCGGAACATGATGGTGACCTTCACCTTCGAACCCGCCTCCAGGAAGCGGATCACGTGACCTTTTTTGGTCTCGTAATCGTGATCGTCGATCTTCGGTCGCAGCTTCTGCTCTTTGACGACGGTCTGCTGCTGGTTCCGGCGGGATTCGCGCGCCTTTTGCGCCGCCTCGTATTTGAACTTGCCGTAGTCCATGATCTTGCAGACCGGAGGTCTGGCGTTGGGGGCGACTTCGACAAGGTCGAGATCGGCGTCCGCAGCGACGCGCAGTGCGTCTTCGATGCGCACTATGCCTACCTGCTCTCCCCCAGGGCCGATCAATCTGACTTCAGGTACGCGGATGCGCTCGTTGACGCGGGTCTCAGTGCTGATGGGGCCTCCCTTGTTGGGCTTATACGTGTCGTGCCATCACGGCCAGGGCCTGGGTCCGAATCGGAATGCAGCGGCGGAAACACCACACCACCAGCAGAAAAGCCCCGCACGTAGCAGGGCCCAATGCCGACCGATCACGGCCTACCATGGGTCAAGCCGCCCGCGTCGCTCGCGGAACAGACATGCGCGATGTCTGTGACCGGACCGCAAAGCCTTGAAATGATTCGTGGCCCGCGGTGGGAGTGGGACTCCACTTAACTGTTCCTGGCCTTCGCCGGGATGGTCGCGGACGCCAGTTTAGCAGCCACGGGGCCGCTTTTAGTACTTCGCCCCCGCCCTCGTTGGGCGGGCACCGGCGCACGTCCGCCACCGGGCGAATTATTGCCGGTGGCTCTTAGCGCTTCGCCAAGCTTTTCACGGACTGAGGGCATATCCTCGCGGTCTGTGACACTCGCTTCCTCTCGTTCGGGGTCCCGTTCGGGACCCCGCGGCCGGTCGCAATCCCGGTATCGCTGGGTACCGGCGGCGGCCGGGTGGATCGTGGGCGTCATCGCGACGGTGTCGCTGCTGGCGAGCGTGTCCCCCGCCATCCGGTGGCTGATCAAGGTCCCACGCGAGTTCATCAACAACTACCTGTTCAACTTCCCCGACACCAGCATCGCGTGGTCTTTCGTGCTCGCGTTGCTGGCCGCGGCGCTGACCGCCCGCAAACGCGTCGCCTGGCTGGTGTTGCTCGGCCAGATGATCCTGGCCGCCGGCCTGAACGCCGCCGACATCGCCGCGGGCGACAACACCGCGGCCGAGACCTTTGGGGAGAACCTCGGGTTCGCGGTGCACATCGTCGCGATCGTGCTGCTGGTGTTGGCGTACCGGGAGTTCTGGGCCAAGGTCCGCAAAGGCGCGCTGGTCAAGGCCGCCGCGGTGCTGGTCGCCGGGGATGTGGTCGGAATCCTGATCTCGTGGGGCCTGGTGGAGTTGTGGCCCGGAACGCTGGCCCGCCAGGACCGCCTGCCCTACGTGGCCAACCGGGTGGTCGGATTCGCCCTGGCCGATCCGGACCTGTTCACCGGCAGGCCGCACGTATTCCTCAACGCGATATTCGGTCTGTTCGGCGCGCTGGCGCTGATCCTGGCGACGATCGTGCTGTTCCAGTCCCAGCGCGCCGAGAACGCGCTGACGGGTGAGGACGAGTCGGCCATCCGCGGGCTCCTCGAGCTGTACGGCAAGCACGACTCGCTGGGGTACTTCGCGACCCGCCGCGACAAGTCGGTGGTGTTTGCGCAGAGCGGCCGGGCCGCCATCACCTACCGCGTCGAGGTCGGGGTGTGCCTGGCCAGCGGCGACCCGATCGGCGACCCCCGGGCGTGGCCGCAGGCCATCGACGCCTGGCTGGGGCTGTGCCAGACCTACGGCTGGGCGCCGGGCGTCATGGGGGCCAGCACGCAGGGGGCGCGGGTCTATCGGGAGGCCGGGCTGAACGCGCTCGAGTTGGGCGACGAGGCGATCCTGCGCACCGCCGACTTCCGGCTGTCCGGCCCCGACATGCGCGGCGTGCGCCAGGCCGTGACCCGGGCCCGCCGGGCCGGGCTGACCGTGCGCATCCGGCGGCACCGTGACATCTCGGCCGAGGAGATGGCCCAGACCATCACTCGCGCCGACGCCTGGCGCGACACCCAGACCGAGCGCGGCTTCTCCATGGCCCTGGGCCGGCTCGGCGATCCCGCGGACGGGGATTGCCTGCTGGTCGAGGCGATGGACCGCGACGGCGCCGTCGTGGCGATGCTGTCGCTGGTCCCGTGGGGAACCACCGGCGTCTCCCTGGATTTGATGCGCCGCTCCCCGGAGTCGCCCAACGGCACCATCGAGCTCATGGTCAGCGAGCTCGCCCTGACCGCGGAAACCCTTGGCATCAGCCGCATTTCGCTGAACTTCGCGATGTTCCGCTCGGCGTTCGAACAGGGCGCCCAACTCGGCGCCGGCCCGGTCGCCCGGTTGTGGCGTGGGCTGCTGCTGTTCTTCTCGCGGTGGTGGCAGCTGGAGACGCTGTACCGCTCGAACATGAAGTACCAACCAGAATGGGTTCCGCGCTACGCCTGCTACGAGGACGCGCGCCTGATCCCCCGGGTCGGTGTCGCTTCGGTGATCGCGGAGGGTTTCCTGGTGCTGCCGTTCACGCGGCGCGATCGGGTGCACACCGGCCATCACCCCGCCGTCCCCGCCAGGCTGGCGGAGTCGGGCCTGCTGCACCACGACGGCTCGGCGCCGGACGTGAGCGAGTTGCAGCAGCGACGCGACGACGCGGAGTTGGAGGAGTCGAGGGCCCGCCTGCCCGAACAGGTGCGGGTGCGACTGGCCAAGCTGAAAATACTGCGGCGCAGGGGCATTGACGCCTATCCGGTGGGGTCGCCGCCCAGCCACACCATTGCCCGGGCGCTGGAGGCCGACGACCAGGAGACCATCTCGGTGTCGGGCCGGATCCTGCGGATACGCGATTACGGCGGGGTGTTGTTCGCGCAGCTGCGGGACTGGTCGGGCGAACTGCAGGTGCTGCTTGACAATTCACGCCTGGAGCGGGGGCGCACCGCGGATTTCACCGCGGCCATCGACCTGGGTGACCTCGTCGAGATGTCCGGGCACATGGGCTTTTCCAAGAACGGCACCCGCTCGCTGATCGTGGGCGACTGGCGGATGATCGGCAAGTGCCTGCGGCCGCTGCCCAACAAGTGGAAGGGGCTGACCGACCCGGAGGCGCGGGTGCGGACCCGCTACGTCGACCTGGCGGTCAATCCGGAGTCCCGCGAGCTGCTCACGGCCCGCAGCAGCGTCCTGCGCTCCGTCCGGGAAACGCTGTTCGCCAAGGGCTTCATCGAGGTCGAGACGCCGATCCTGCAGCAGATCCACGGCGGCGCGACCGCCCGGCCGTTCGTCACCCACATCAACACCTACGACATGGACCTGTTCCTGCGCATCGCTCCGGAGCTGTACCTCAAGCGGTTGTGCGTCGGGGGCGTGGAGCGGGTGTTCGAGCTGGGCCGGGCCTTCCGCAACGAGGGCGTCGACTTCAGCCACAACCCGGAGTTCACGCTGCTGGAGGCCTACCAGGCGCACGCCGACTACAAGGTCTGGATCGACGGTGCCCGCGAGCTCATCCAAAACGCCGCGCAGGCCGCCCACGGCGAGCAGATGGTGCTGCGGCCCCGGACCGATGACGGCCACCTCCACCCGGTCGACATCTCCGGCGACTGGCCGGTGAAGACCGTGCACGACGCGGTGTCCGAAGCGCTCGGGGAGCACATCGATCCCGACACCCCCCTGCCCATGCTGCGCAAGTTCGCCGACGCCGCCCACATTCCGTATCGGGCGCACTGGGACGCCGGCGCCGTGGTGCTGGAGCTCTACGAGCACCTCGTCGAGGACCGGACCGAGCGGCCGACCTTCTACATCGACTTCCCCACATCGGTTTCGCCGCTGACCCGTCCGCACCGCAGCCGGCGCGGCGTCGCCGAGCGGTGGGACCTGGTGGCGTGGGGCGTCGAGCTCGGGACGGCCTACAGCGAGCTCACCGATCCGGTGGAGCAGCGGCGCCGCCTGCAGGAGCAGTCGCTGCTGGCCGCCGGCGGCGACCCCGAGGCGATGGAGCTCGACGAGGACTTCCTGCAGGCCATGGAGTACGCCATGCCGCCCACCGGCGGGCTGGGCATGGGCGTCGATCGGCTCGTCATGCTCATAACCGGCCGCAGCATCCGCGAGACCCTGCCATTTCCGCTGGCCAAGCCCCACTAGCCGGTCCCGCAGACGCCTGGCACGGCCACGGCGAACATTCGGTGAATATGTTCCAGGCCGGTTAACAATGCATCACAATGAATGCCGTGACCGCGTCGACGACCAACGCCACGGCGCAGTTGCTGGCAAGTAGTCACACGTCGCTGATGCACGGCTGGCTGCCCACCACGATCCAGGTGGTGACCGCGCTGGTGCTGGCATTGGCAGTCGGCTGGCGGTCGCGGCGGTGGCGGACGGTGTGGTTGCCGGCGGCTGCGCTGGCCGGTGCCGCCGTCGCCTACCTGACGCACTGGTACATCGTGGACCGCGGCATGTCCGACGAGCCCGCGCCGGTCACGCTGTGGCTATGGATCACGTTGACCGGCACGGCCGTCGCGGTCCTGATCCTGGGGTGGCGCGGCGCCCGCCGCTGGCGGCGCGGGGCCGGGTTGCTGGCCGTCCCGTTGTGCGCGCTGTGCGCCGCCCTGGTGCTCAACCTGTGGGTCGGCTATTTCCCCACCGTGCAGGCCGCGTGGAACCAGCTCACCTCCGGTCCGCTGCCCGATCAGACCGACCCGGCCACCGTCACGGCCATGGCCGCCAAACGGGCGCGACCACCGCACGGCAGCGTGGTTCCGGTCGTGATCCCGTCCGACGCATCCCATTTCAAGCACCGCGGCGAGCTGGTCTACCTGCCGCCCGAATGGTTCACCAGCAGCCCGCCGCCGGCGCTGCCGACGGTCATGATGATCGGGGGCCAGTTCAACACGCCCGCCGACTGGACGCGCGCCGGCAACGCCGTGAAGACGATCGACGACTTCGCGGCCGCCCACGACGGCAAGGCGCCGGTCCTGGTGTTCGTCGACTCCGGCGGCGCCTTCAACAACGACACCGAATGCGTCAACGGCGTCCGCGGCAACGCCGCCGACCATCTAACCAAAGACGTTGTACCGTATATGGTTTCCAAGTTCGGCGTCAGTCGCGACCGCAGCCACTGGGGCGTCGCCGGCTGGTCGATGGGCGGAACCTGCGCCGTGGACCTGACCGTCATGCACCCCGACATGTTCAGCGCGTTCGTCGACGTCGCCGGTGACTTCTTCCCGAACGCCGGGAACAAGGCCCAGACCATCGCCCGGCTCTTCGGCGGCAACGCCGAGGCGTGGGCGGCGTTCGACCCGACCACGGTGATCAGCCGGCACGGTCCGTACACCGACGTGGCCGGCTGGTTCGCGATCTCCTCCGAAGGGCCGCCGGCGACACGCCGCGACCTGCCCGGCACCGACATCGGCGCGATCCGTCTCGCCGGCCGGGAGGCCGCCGCCGACCCCGGCAACCAGACGGCGGCCGCCTATTCGCTGTGCGCGCTCGGGCGGGCCAGCGGGATCGACTGCGCGGTGCTGCCCCAGCCCGGCAAGCACGATTGGCCGTTCGCGGACCGGGCGTTCGCCGCCGCGCTGCCGTGGCTGGCGGGGCGGGTGGGTACGCCGGGAATTCCCCGGACGCCGTTGCCCGGCGCTCGCCCGCCCGCGCTGACCGGCGCCGCCCCGCCCGCAGCGCCCTCACCGGTCGTCGTCCCCGCCGACCATGCCCCCGCCCGGCGGTAGCCGCCCGTGCCGTCCGGTGCGCGGGTTCGGCGTGCGATCTTCGCGCGGCACTGCAACCCTTGGAGCGCCTGGACCCGCTGGGCCAGCACCCCGCTGATCCTGATCCCGCCGTGGACACGGCGCTGGGACCATGCGGCGTGGATCGCGCTGTGGCTGGCCCTCAACCCGTTCGTGTTCGGCAAGCCGGCGCGCGAGCGGGCCTGGTCGACCCGGGCGATGCTGGGCGAGGAGTTGTGGATCAGCCGTCGCCCCCGGGACGCTGCCCTGGTGATCAGCGCGCTGACGTCGCTGGCCGCTCTCGGCGCCGTCTCCGCCGCCGGCCGGCGCCGGGTGCTGCCGGCGGCGGTCGCGATCGCGGTGCAGATGGCGCTCACACTGGTGTACTGGCAACAGATGGTGCGGTATCTGGAACGGGAGCGTGGCCATGCCTGAGGAACCAACCCCACCCGACCCCGGGTATGACACCGCCGGTGTGCCGACCTTCGAATCGGTCCGCGAGAAGATCGAAGAGCGCTACGCGACGGCGCAGGGCGCCGCGGAGCTCGATGCCGAGTCCGCGGAAGGCCGGTCCGTCGAGGAACAGTACGAGGAGCGCGAACGCGCGGCCGCCGAGCGGTTGGCACAGATCCGCGAATCCATGCGGCGCGACAGCCGCGAAACATAAACGGCCGCGGCGTCTTTCGGCGTGTCGTCGCCGAAGTTTATGCGTCGCGAGGAGCCGTAGACCGGCTCAGGCGGTGACTTTGCGCCGCCGGCCGGACCGCGGCGGCGCGGCGGCACGGCCGATGACCTCGGCGAGGAACTTCCCGGTGTAGCTCTCGGGCACCGCGGCGATGTCCTCCGGAGTGCCCTCGGCCACCACGGTTCCGCCCTCGGCGCCGCCCTCGGGCCCCATGTCGACGATCCAGTCCGACGTCTTGATGACGTCCAGGTTGTGTTCGATGACGATGACCGTGTTGCCCTTGTCCACCAGGCCGTTGATGACGGTGAGCAGCTTGCGGATGTCGTCGAAGTGCAGCCCGGTGGTGGGCTCGTCGAGGATGTAGATGGTCCGCCCCGTCGAACGCTTCTGCAGTTCGGCGGCCAGCTTGACGCGCTGGGCCTCACCCCCCGACAGGGTGGGGGCCGGCTGGCCCAGCCGGACGTAACCCAGGCCGACGTCGACCAGCGTGCGCAGGTAGCGGTGAATGCCGGTGATCGGCTCGAAGAACTCCGCGGCCTCCTCGATCGACATGTCCAGCACTTCGGAGATCGTCTTGCCCTTGTAGTGCACTTCCAGGGTTTCGCGGTTGTAGCGCGCACCGTGGCAGACCTCGCAGGGCACGTAGACGTCGGGCAGGAAGTTCATCTCGATCTTGATGGTGCCGTCGCCGGTGCACGCCTCGCAGCGGCCACCTTTGACGTTGAACGAGAACCGGCCCGGTTGGTAGCCACGGACTTTCGCCTCGGTGGTGGCCGCGAACAGGGTGCGGATCTTGTCGAACACTCCGGTGTAGGTGGCCGGGTTGGACCGCGGCGTGCGACCGATCGGCGACTGGTCGACCCGCACCAGCTTGTCCAGGTGGTCCAGGCCCGTCACCCGGGTGTGCCGCCCGGGGACCAGCCGGGCGCCGTTGAGCCGGTTGGCCAGCACCGTGGCCAGGATGTCGTTGACCAGGGTCGACTTGCCCGAACCGGACACCCCGGTCACCGAGGTGAGCACGCCCAGCGGGAACGAGACGTCGATGCCGCGCAGGTTGTGCTCACGGGCGCCGACCACGGTGAGCCGTCGCTTGCGGTCTATCGCACGCCGGATCGCCGGCATCGCGATGGATTCCTTGCCCGACAGGAAGGCGCCGGTGATCGAGTCCTTGTTGGCCAGCAGCTCGCTGTAGGTCCCGCTGTGCACGATCTGGCCGCCGTGCTCACCGGCCCGCGGACCGATGTCGACGATCCAGTCCGCGTGCGCGATGGTGTCCTCGTCGTGTTCGACGACGATCAGCGTGTTGCCCAAATCCCTTAGCCGCGTGAGGGTTTCGATGAGCCGGCGGTTGTCGCGCTGGTGCAGCCCGATCGACGGCTCGTCCAGCACGTAGAGCACGCCCACCAGGCCGGACCCGATCTGAGTGGCCAGCCGGATGCGTTGGGCCTCACCGCCGGACAGCGTCGCCGCCGCGCGCGACAGCGACAGGTAATCCAGCCCCACGTCGAGCAGAAAGCCGAGCCGCGACTGGATCTCCTTGAGCACCTGCCCGGCGATCGCCTGCTCGCGCGGTCCCAGCGTGAGTGCGTTCAAAAAGTCCGAGCAGTCCGAGATCGACAGCTCGGAGACCTCGGCGATGGACTTCGCGCCCCGGTCCCCCGCGCTGAGCGTCACCGCCAGGATCTCCGGCTTGAGCCGGGTGCCCTCGCACTCGGGGCACGGCACGTCGCGCATGAAGCCCTCGTAGCGCTCCTTCATCTGCTCGGATTCGGTCTGGGCCATCTTGCGCTGCAGGAACGCCAGCACACCCTCGAAATCGGCGTAGTACGAACGGGTTCGGCCGTAGCGGTTGCGGTAGCGCACGTGCACCTGGTGGTCGGAGCCCTCGAGGATCGCCTTGCGCGCCTTGGCCGGCAGTTTGCGCCAGGGCGTGTCGACGTCGAAGCCCAGCTCGTCGCCGAGCCCGGCCATCATCCGGGTGAAGTACTCCGCGGTGTGGCCCGTCGACCACGGTGCCACCGCGCCCTCGGCCAGCGTGCGCTCCGGATCGGGCACCACCAGGTCGGGGTCGACCTCCTTGCGGATGCCCAGGCCGGTGCACTCGGGGCAGGCGCCGTAGGGCGAGTTGAACGAGAACGACCGCGGCTCCAGGTCGTCGACCGCAAGCGCGTGCCCGTTGGGGCAGGCCAGCTTCTCGGAGAACCGCTGCTCCCGGTTGTGCGCGTCGTGCTCGTGATCGACGAACTCCAGCACCACGATCCCGTCGGCCAGGTTCAGCGCGGTCTCCACCGAATCGGTGAGCCGCTGCTTGGCGCTGGCCTTGACCGTCAGGCGGTCCACCACCACCTCGATGTCGTGCTTCTCCTGCTTCTTCAGCTTGGGCGGATCGGTGAGCGGGTGCACTACCCCGTCGACGCGCACCCGGCTGTAGCCCTGCGCGTTCAGCTTCTCGAACAGGTCGGCGAACTCGCCCTTGCGGGTGCGCACCACGGGGGCGAGCACCAGGAATCGGGTGCCTTCCGGCATCGCCAGCACCTGGTCGACGATTTGCTGGGGCGTCTGACGGGCGATCCGCTCGCCACAGACCGGACAGTGCGGCGTGCCGGCGCGCGCGTAGAGCAGCCGCAGGTAGTCGTACACCTCGGTGATGGTCCCCACCGTCGAGCGCGGGTTGCGGTTGGTCGACTTCTGGTCGATGGACACCGCCGGCGACAGACCCTCGATGAAGTCGACGTCCGGCTTGTCCATCTGCCCCAGGAATTGGCGGGCATAGGCCGACAGCGACTCCACGTACCGGCGCTGCCCCTCGGCGAAAATCGTGTCGAACGCCAGCGACGATTTGCCCGATCCCGACAGCCCGGTGAAGACGATCAGCGCGTCGCGCGGCAGGTCGAGGTCGACGCCCCGCAGGTTGTGTTCGCGGGCGCCCTTGACGATCAGGCGGTCAGCCACGCTGCCCTCTCTCAGTGGATCTTTTAGGTGTTGCAGCCGTTGATGCGCACGGCGCATTCCATGCTAGGTGCCCATACCGACAAGCAACGTTTGACCAGTAACGTGGCCGCTATGACCGCCCCCGACGAGGTAAGCGACAACTACACCGGACACGTCGACCCCGGTACCGCGGCGCGCCGGACCCTACCCGGCGCCACGATCCTAAAGGCATCGGTGGGCCCTGTGGACAACAATGCGTATCTGGTGACGTGTTCCGCGACCGGAGAGACCTTGCTGATCGACGCCGCCAACGACGCGGACACCCTGATCGGTCTGATCCGGCGGGACGCGCCCAAGCTGTCCCTGATCGTGACCAGCCACCAGCACTTCGACCACTGGCAGGCGCTGGAGGCCGTGGTCGCGGCCACCGGGGCACCGACCGCAGCCAACGAGATCGACGCCGGGGCGCTGCCGGTCAAACCGGACCGTTTGCTGGCCCAGGGTGACACCGTCGACATCGGCGAACTGCGGTTCGACGTGATCCACCTGCGCGGACACACGCCCGGCTCGATCGCCCTCGCCCTCGACGGCCCGGCGACGGGCGGGGTCACCCAGCTGTTCACCGGCGACTGCCTGTTTCCGGGCGGCGTCGGAAAAACCTGGCAGCCGGGCGATTTCGCCCAGCTACTCGACGACGTCACCACCCGGGTGTTCGACGTGTACGACGACTCCACGGTCATCTACCCGGGCCACGGGGACGACACGGTGCTCGGCGCCGAGCGCCCTCACCTGGGCGAATGGCGCGAGCGGGGCTGGTGAGGCCCGGTCAGTGGCGCTCGCGAGCGCGGCGTAGCCGGGCGACGCGGGTCGCCACCATCGGTTTCCCTAGGACGTCGCCACCATCGGTTTCCCTAGGACGTGGTGTGCACGATCAGCACGTCGACCTTGGCGCGCCGTGAGACGTTGGCCGGCACCGAGCCGAGCAGCCGGCCGGCGATCGTGCTGAGTCCGACGTTTCCGACGACCAGCAGGTCGGCCTTCTCGTCCTCGGCCAGCTTGACCAGCGCGTCCACCGGAGCGCCCTCGATCGGGCGCTCCTCGACGTTCTTGGCGCCGGCCTTGTGCGCACGCTCCTTGGCGTCCTGCAGGATCGCGTAAATCGGCGCGGTGCCGGACACCTTGTAGCTCTCGTTGCGCAGTGCGTCGGCGGCCCGGGTGTCCTCATGCTGGGGCAGGTACGCCGAGGCGACGATCAGCCTGGCGTCCGGCCCGGCGATCTGCGCCGCCCTGTCCACCGCACGCATTGACGAGTCCGAGCCGTCGGTTCCCACCACCACAGTCTGATAGGCGCCCATTTACCCTCCCAGTTTCGGTTGGTCAGCCAACCCAAGACAGTATCGCGTTTGCCCGTTGCAGAGGGAACAGATTAGCGACACCGCGTGGCGCGGCGTGTCCACAATTTGCGGGGCAACGCAGCGCCAACGGACAATATCGCCGGTGACAAAACATTCAAATGCGCGGGCCCGGGGCGGAAAGCGTTGCATAACGCCGGTTTTCGCGGAATGGGGACGCCGGGGGCGAATTGGCCGCCGGCGATTTGTGACGCTGCTCCACGATTCAGCTTTACAGTGACAAGCATCATGTCCATGCCCACCGTCGAGCAGCCCGTCGCGGACCGCGTCGAGGAGCCCACGCCCGCGCGTCCGGCCGGCAGGTTGCTCGATCCGTGGGCGATCGCCGCGTTCGCGACCGTTGTCAGCGGCGCCTGGGCCTGCCGGCCCTCGTTGTGGTTCGACGAGGGCGCGACCATATCGGCCGCGGCGAGCCGCACGTTGGCGGAGCTGTGGCGGCTGCTGAGCCACATCGACGCCGTGCACGGGCTGTATTACCTGCTGATGCACGGGTGGTTCGCGCTGTTTCCGCCGACCGAGTTCTGGTCGAGGGCGCCCAGCGCCCTGGCGATCGGCGCCGCCGCCGCGGGCGTCACGGTGTTCACCCGGCAGTTCTCGACACGGCCGGTCGCGGTGTGCGCGGGCGTCCTGTTCGCGATCCTGCCGCGGACCACCTGGGCGGGCATCGAAGCACGCCCGTACGCCTTCGCGGCCGCGGCGGCGGCCTGGCTCACGGTGTTGCTCGTCGCCGCTGTCCGGCGCAACGGAACGCGGTTGTGGGTTTGCTATGCGCTGGCGCTGATGCTGTCGATTCTGCTGAATCTGAACATGGTGCTGCTGGTGCCGGTTTATGCCGTAATGGTGCCGCTGCTGGCACCGCCGAAAGCGCGGAAATCTCCCGTCATTCGGTGGGCGATCAGCTCTACCGTCGCCGTCGCGGCGATGACGCCGTTCATGGTGTTCGCGCATGGCCAGGTGTGGCAGGTGAATTGGATTTACCCGGTCAGCTGGCACTACGCGTTCGACATCATCCTGCGCCAGTATTTCGACCACAGCGTTCCATTCGCCATCTGCGCCGCCGTCCTGATCGTGGCGGGGGTCGGGGCCCGGCTGGCCGGCGTTCGCCCCCCGGCCGGCGACATGCGCCGGCTGCTGATCGTCTGCGCGGCGTGGCTGGTCATCCCCACCGCGCTCGTGGTGATCTATTCGGCGGTCAGCGAGCCCATCTACTACCCGCGCTATCTGATCTTCACCGCACCCGCGATGGCCGTCGTCCTGGCCGTCTGCGTCGTGACCCTCGCCCGCAGGCCGTGGCCCATCGCCGGCGTGGTGCTGGCCTGCGCCCTTGCCGCAGTGCCGAACTACCTGTTCATCCAGCGCTGGCCGTACGCCAAGGAGGGCTGGGACTACAGCCAGGTGGCCGACTTGATCGGCTCCCACGCCGCCCCGGGTGACTGCCTGATGGTGGACAACACCGTGCCGTGGCGGCCCGGACCGATCCGCGCCCTGCTGGCCACCCGGCCGGCGGCCTTCCGGTCGCTGATCGACGTCGAGCGCGGGGCGTACGGGCCCAAGGTGGGGTCCCTGTGGGACGGCCACGTCGCGGTGTGGCTGACGACCGCAAAAATCAACAAATGCCCCGCAATCTGGACCATCACCAATAAAGAAACGTCACTGCCCGACCATCAATCCGGACCGTCATTGCCGCCCGGTCCCGCTTTCGGGCGCGCCCCGGCTTATCGATTCCCGAGTTATCTCGGGTTCCGCATTGTCGAACGTTGGCAGTTTCATTACTCCCAGGTGGTGAAGTCCACGCGCTGATTCGCGGCTTTGCCGACGGCGTGAACCGCCATTTGTTGGGCAGTTGACGGATATGCGGAGCTGGCTGGCCGCACCGCTGCTGGGCGGCAACGTACAGGGCGTCCGACATCTCGTCGAACTGTTCGTCGCGTTCGGTTTGACGACGCTCATGGATCTGCGGGCAGCGGAACTGGCAGCTCACCGGGCTGGACGCCGACGCGCACGACATCGACGACGGCGAGGTGCGGGTGACGATGACGCTGTCGGAAGACCAGGTCGCGAACGCGCAACAGGTGTTCGGTGACGTCGACGGGGTGGTGGCGGTCCTGCGAACGGACGACTACCCGGACTGAGCCGGGGGCGGGTCAGCCGACCGGCTGCGCCTCGCGAACGCCGCGGGTCGCGCCGTAGGACGCCGCGACACCGGCGGCGCTCAGGGCTGTGAACACCGTGAACAGCCAATGCGCCGCCATGCCGTCGCCGCCCTTGGCGGTGTTGACCACCACCCCGGCCAGCCCGGCCGCGATCGCTGCGGAGATCAGCTGGACGGTGTTGATCGCCGCCGAGGCGGCGCTTCCTTCGGCGGGGTCGTCGACCGACGCCATCGCGCGCGCCGACAGGTGCGGCCAGGCCATCCCGATCCCGGTGCCGGCGACCAGCAGCGCCACCGCCCACAGCGCGGCCGTCCAGGGTGAGGTGTCGCCGCGCCGCGCGACGGCGGCCAGGGCCAGCCCCGAGGCGGCGACGATCGGCGCCGCCACGATCACCCGGCCGATCGTGCGGGGGCTCTCCAACGACGCGCTGAGGATCTCGCTGACCGTCCAGCCGAGCGCCAGCGCGGCGCCCAGGAACCCGGCCGCGATCGGGGTCAGATGCGCCAGCCGCTGGCCGAACAGCGGCACGTAGGTGTTCACCATCGCGGCGCCCATCAGCGCGCCCATGGTCAGATAGATCCACTTCAGCGGGCCGGGACCGAACACGCTGGGCGGCAGGATCGCCGTGTGCATGCGCCAGTCCACGAGCACGAACAGGCCCGCCAGGGCGATGCCGGCGGCGAGCAGCGCAAACGTCGCCAGCGTGTTGCGCGGAATCTGGGCGACGCTGACCGCGAGCGCGGCAGCGCCGATCAGCAGCAGCGAGCGCACCGGCACCTTCATCGGCGGCGCGGCGGCGGTGGGCGCGACGCGGATCAGCGCGACGGGCACCAGCATCGCCATCAGGCCGGTCAGCACCGCCATCGCCACGAAGGCCCATCGCCACAGGCCGAGCTGGGCGAACAGGCCGCCCGTCGTCGGGCCGACCACCGTGGCCACGCCCCACATCGCCGACACCAGCGCCGACCCGCGGGTCCACAGCGTGCGCGGCAGGGCCGAATTGATGACCGCGTAACCGAGGCCGGCCAGCAGTCCGCCGGCGACGCCTTGCAGGGCGCGCCCAGCTATCAAAACCTGCATGTTCGGCGCCGCCGCGCAAACCAGGCTGGAGACACCGAACACGGCAAGTCCGGTCAGGTAGGACGACCGCGCCCCGGCCCGCAGCAGCATCGGATTGACCATCGCCGCGGCCACCACCGACCCGACCAGGTACAGGGTCGTGACCCAGGCGTAGAGCCGGCTGCCGCCGATTTCGGCGATCGTGTTGGGCAACAAGCTGGTGGTCAGGAACTCGTTGGTGGCGTACAGGGCCACCCCGCCGGCCAGCAGGATGGAGGTCCTCAGATACCTCGGCCCCAGCAGCTCGTTCCAGCCGCCGGTGACGGTCACGGTGTCGGTCACCCTTCTACCGTATGGGGTGTCTTCGGGGCGCCGATCCGAGATGTGCTGCCAGCAAACTCATTTCAGGCCGGCGGCGTCCATCCCCCGCAGTTCCTTCTTCAGGTCGGCGATCTCGTCGCGGAAGCGTGCGGCCAGCTCGAACTGCAAGTCGCGCGCCGCGGCCATCATCTGCTCGGTCAGGTCCTTGATCAGATCGGCCAGTTCGGCGCGCGGCATGCTGGTGGTGTCGCGGCCCTCGAACACCCCCGCGCTGACGGCGCGGCCCGGCTCACCCTGGGCGCGCCGGCCCCGGGAGGAGTTGCGGCCGGACCCGCCGATTCCCACCGCTTCAGTGTCGTCGGCCTCGCGATAGACCTGGTCGAGGATGTCGGCGATCTTCTTGCGCAGGGGCTGCGGGTCGATGCCGTGGGCCTCGTTGTAGGCGATCTGCTTGGCCCGCCGCCGTTCGGTCTCGTCGATCGCCTCCTTCATCGAGTCGGTGATCGAGTCGGCGTACATGTGCACTTCCCCGGACACGTTGCGGGCGGCGCGGCCGATGGTCTGGATCAGGCTGCGCGAGGACCGCAGGAAGCCCTCCTTGTCGGCGTCCAGGATCGCCACCAGCGACACCTCGGGCAGGTCGAGGCCCTCGCGCAGCAGGTTGATGCCGACGAGGACGTCGTACTCGCCCAGGCGCAGCTGGCGCAGCAGCTCCACCCGGCGC
>NZ_LZJM01000036.1:0-5998 GCF_001667665.1 Mycobacterium sp. E342 | reverse complement strand
CCCCCCCCTGCTCCCGCCCCGGCATCGCGCGCCCCTCGCGCCCGCGGCGGGCGCCATTGCCGGGCGGGTGGCGGCCTGAACGGCGGCCTGCGGATCGATGGGTCTGCAAGCGGGGGCTGCGGCACCGTCGCGGCCGCCGGATCGGCGTCGGTGCGCCGACCGGGGTTACGCGGCGGGCGCACTGGCGGACCCGGTGGACCCGGTGGCCCCGCCGGCACCGCGGGGTGCTGAACGACTCCGCGACTCGAACCGCGGTTGCTCACAACTCCGGTATAACCGCTGGGCACCGGTCGGGAAACCACGAATTTTCGGCGACGCGTCCCTGGCAGGTCAAAGGCCGGGCAAATTCAGGCCGGAGCCAGGTCGGCGTCACCCGCCGTTTGCCCGCGGGGTCAGCCGAAGAACGCGGCGGCGTCGTCGTAGCGGCTCTCGGGCACCAGCTTGAGCTGGCGCACGGCGTCGGCCAGCGCCACGCGGCCGATGTCCTGCCCCCGCAGCGACACCATCTGACCGTATTCCCCTGCGTGTGCGGCGTCGGCCGCATTGACGCCGAACCGGGTGGCCAGGACCCGGTCGTAGGCGGTCGGGGTCCCGCCGCGCTGGACGTGGCCCAGGACGGTCACCCGGACGTCCTTGTTGATCCGCTTCTCGACCTCGGCACCCAGCTGGGCCGCGACGCCGGTGAACTTTTCGTGGCCGAACTCGTCAATTCCGCCTTCGCGCAAGGAAATCGAACCCGGAATGGGTTTTGCGCCCTCGGCCACCACACAGATGAAGTGCGAATCTCCGCGCTGGAAGCGACGTTTGACCAGCCGGCACACCTCCTCGACGTCGAAGGGCTGTTCGGGGATCAACGTCATGTGCGCGCCGGAGGCCAGGCCGGCGTTCAACGCGATCCAGCCGGCGTGCCGGCCCATCACCTCCACCAGCATCACCCGCTGGTGGGATTCGGCGGTGCTGTGCAGGCGGTCGATGGCCTCGGTTGCCACCGTCAGCGCGGTGTCATGACCGAAAGTGACGTCGGTGCAATCGATGTCGTTGTCGATGGTCTTCGGCACGCCGACGACGGGAACGTTCTCCTCGGACAGCCAGTGCGCGGCGGTCAGGGTGCCTTCCCCGCCGATCGGGATGAGCACGTCGATGCCGTTGTCGTCCAGCGTCTGCTTGATCTGATCCAGCCCGGCCCGCAACTTGTCGGGATGCACCCGAGCGGTCCCCAGCATCGTGCCGCCTTTGGCCAGCAGCCGGTCGTTGCGGTCGTCGTTCTGCAGTTGGATGCGTCGGTTCTCCAGCAACCCGCGCCACCCGTCCTGAAAGCCGACCACCGACGAGCCGTACCGGGCGTCGCAGGTGCGCACCACCGCCCGGATGACGGCGTTGAGCCCCGGGCAGTCGCCACCTCCGGTCAGAACTCCGATCCGCATGCCCTTATCTTGCCCTGCGGCGGGGCCGCCGCGCCGCGCAGACGCCTAGATCGCGCTCGGCAGCGGGCCGCGGGCAGCCTCGTAGGCGGCGCCGACCCGGTACAGGCGGTCATCGGCCAGCGCCGGCGCCATGATCTGCAGGCCGACCGGCAGGCCGTCGTCCGGCGACAGCCCCGACGGCACCGACATGCCGCAGTGGCCGGCCAGGTTCAGCGGCAGCGTGCACAGGTCGAACAGGTACATCGCCAGGGGATCGTCCACCTTCTCGCCCAGCGGGAAGGCGGTGGTCGGGGTCGCGGGCGACACCACCACGTCGACGGACTCGTACGCCTTGTCGAGGTCCCGGGCAATCAGGGTGCGCACCTTCTGCGCCTGGTTGTAATAGGCGTCGTAGTAACCGGCCGACAGCGCGTAGGTGCCGATCATGATGCGCCGCTTGACTTCCGGCCCGAAACCGGCGGCACGCGTCAGCGCCATCACCTCCTCGGCGCTGTGCGTCCCGTCGTCGCCGACGCGTAGCCCGTAGCGCATGGCGTCGAAACGGGCCAGGTTGCTCGACACCTCCGACGGCAGGATCAGGTAGTAGGCGGCCAACGCGTATTCGAAGTGCGGGCAGTCGACTTCACTCACCTCGGCACCCAGATCGGTCAGCCGCTCGACGGCCGCCTCGAACGAGGCGTGCACACCGGGCTGATAGCCCTCCCCGCGCAGCTGCTTGACCACCCCTACGCGCACGCCGCGCAGGTCACCGGAAGCGCCGGCTTTGGCGGCGCCGACGACGTCGGGCACCGCCGCCTCGACGGACGTGGAGTCGCGATGGTCGTGCCCGGCGATCACCTGGTGCAGCAGCGCGGTGTCCAGCACGGTGCGCGCGCACGGGCCGCCCTGGTCCAGGGACGAGGCGCAGGCCACCAGGCCGTACCGCGACACGGTGCCGTAGGTCGGTTTGACGCCGACGGTCGCGGTCAGCGCCGCCGGCTGCCGGATGGAGCCGCCGGTGTCGGACCCGATGGCCAGCGGCGCCTGGAAAGCAGCCAACGCCGCCGCGCTGCCTCCCCCGGAGCCGCCGGGCACCCGGTCGAGGTTCCACGGGTTACGGGTGGGGCCGTAGGCGGAGTTCTCCGTCGACGAACCCATCGCGAACTCGTCCATGTTGGTCTTGCCCAGGATCGGGATGCCGGCGGCACGCAACCGCGTGGTGACGGTGGCGTCGTACGGGGAACGCCAGCCCTCGAGAATCTTGGAACCGCAGGTGGTGGGCATATCGACGGTGGTGAAGACGTCTTTGAGCGCCAGCGGCACCCCCGCCAACGCCGACGGGAGCCGCTCTCCCGCGGCCACCGCCTCGTCGACCACCGCGGCCGCCCCCAGCGCCTCGTCGGCGGCCACGTGCAGGAAGGCGTGGTACCGGTCGTCCGTCGCCGCGATCTGGTCCAGGCACGCCTGCGTGACCTCGACCGACGACAGCTCCTTGGCGGCGATCCGGGCGGCCAGGGTCGCGGCGTCGGACCGGATGACCTCGTTCACTCGCTGTCCCCCAGGATCTGCGGCACCGCGAAACGGCCGTCGGCGGCCTCGGGCGCCGCGGCCAGCGCCTCGGCCTGGGTGAGGCAGGGTGTCGGCCGGTCGGGGCGGGTGACGTTGACGTCCTTGAGCGGATTGCCGGTCGCTTCGACGCCGGTGACGTCGACCGCCTGCACCTGGCTGACGTGGGTCAGGATGGCGTCGAGCTGACCGGCGAAGCTGTCCAGCTCGCTGTCGGTCAGCGCCAGCCGGGACAGCCGGGCCAGATGGGCCACCTCGTCGCGGGAGATCTGAGACACGACAGGAAAGCCTAACGCGCTCGCCCGGGCGCGCGCCGGGCACTCGGCCCCGGCGCGCGTTGCCCACCGTGCGCAGCCGAAATGCCTTCGACACATCGTTGTGTCACAGTGTTGGCCGTGCCGTCGTATCTGTTGCGCATCGAGCTGGTCGACCGCCCGGGCAGCCTGGGCTCGCTGGCCGTCGCGCTCGGTTCGGTGGGCGCCGACATCTTGTCGCTCGACGTGGTGGAGCGCAGCTCGGGTTATGCGATCGACGACCTGGTGATCGAGTTGCCGCCGGGGGCGATGCCGGACACGCTGATCACCGCCGCGGAGTCGCTCTCCGGTGTCCGGGTCGACACCGTGCGTCCGCACACCGGGTTGCTGGAAGCGCATCGGGAGCTGGAGTTGCTCGACCATGTCGCCGCCGCCGCCGACAAGGCATCCCGACTACAGGTCCTGGCCAACCAGGCACCCCGCGTACTGCGCGTCAGCTGGTGCACCGTGCTGCGGAGCGCGGGCGGCGAGTTGCAGCGCCTGGCCGCCAGCCCGGGCACGCCGGAGACGCGGGCGGCTTCGGCCCCGTGGCTGCCGCTCGACCAGGCCATGACGCTGGACAGCGCGGGTGAGTGGGTGCCGCAGGCGTGGCGCGACATGGACACCACGATGGTCGCCGCCCCGCTCGGCGATCCGCATACGGCGGTCGTGCTGGGCCGCCCGGGCCCCGAATTCCGGCCGTCGGAGGTGGCCCGCCTGGGTTACCTGGCCGGGATCGTGGCCACCATGCTGCGCTAACGCGCGTGCGACGCGACCACCGGGTCGTCGTCCTCCCACAGCAGCAGCTGCCGGACCGCCGGCCGCGGACCATAGGGCCGCAGCATGGTGCTGGCCGGACGCGGACGCACCCGCTGCGGCCACCAGAACCAGCGCCCGAGGATCCGTGCGACGGACGGCGTCATGAACGAGCGCACGATCAGCGTGTCGAACAGCAAGCCCAGGCCGATCGTCGTGCCGATCTGACCGAGAACCTGAAAGCCGCTGAACACGAACGCACACATGGTGACGGCGAAGACGATGCCAGCCGAGGTGACCACCGATCCGGAGCCCGCCATCGCCCGGATGATGCCGGTGTTCAGGCCGGCATGAATCTCTTCCTTGAACCGGGAGATCAACAGCAGGTTGTAGTCGGATCCGACCGCCAACAGCAGGATCACGGCCAGCGCCAGCACGACCCAATACAGCTGGATGCCGAAGAGGTACTGCCACACCAGAACTGACAACCCGAACGAAGCGCCCAGCGACAGCGCCACGGTGCCCACGATGACCAGCGCGGCGATCAGGCTGCGCGTGATGATCATCATGATCAGCAAAATGAGGCTCAGCGCGGCGAACGCCACGATCATCAGGTCATACTTGGCGCCGTCCTGGATGTCCTTGTAGGTCGCGGCCGTCCCGCCGAGATAGATTCCCGCGTCCGCCATCGGCGTGCCCTTCAGGGCCTCGTGCGCCGCTTTGGCCATCGGATCGATGTGTGAAATGCCTTGAGGCGTAGCCGGATCGCCTTCGTGTGTGACGATCATGCGAGCCGCCTTGCCGTCCGGCGAGAGGAACAGTTTCAGGCCGCGCTTGAAGTCGGGGTTGTTGAAGACCTCCGGCGGCAGGTAGAAGGTGTCGTCGTTCTTGGCCGCGTCGAAGGCCCGCCCCAACGCCGTCGCGTTGTCGATCGCGGCGGCGGTCTGCGCATAAATCCCGGACAGCGTGGCGTAGTTGGCCAACGTCAGATCGCGGTTGGTCTGCTGACTGTCGATCTGGGGCGGTATCAACGCCACCAGTTTGGGCTGCAGCGCGTCGAGTTTGTCGAGCGAAGCCGTCAGGTTGACGAACTTCTCAGTGAGTTCGTCGATGCCGTCGAGTGCGTCGAAGAGCGATCGGAAGGCGAAGCAGACGGGAATGTCGTAACAGTGCCTCTCCCAGTAGAAGTAGCTACGGATTGGCCGGAAGAAGTCGTCGAAATTCGCGATTTTGTCGCGCAGATCCTGGATCGTGCCGAGCGTGTCATGAAAGCTCTGAGTCTCGTCGTGGGTGGTGCCGGCGAGCTGCTGCTGCAACACGTACTGCTGCTTCAGGATGTTGATGGTCTTGCTGAGCTCATTGGCCTGCTTGAGGGCATCCTCGGCCCGTTCTCGTTGGTAGGTCAGGTTTTCCTGCTGCGCCGCGCTGGAATTGCTCACCACGAACGCGAGTGAGCTGTGGACGAGCGGGGTGCCCAGGGGGCGGGTGATGGTCTGCACCTGGGCGACGCCCGGGACGTGGAACACCGCCTTGGCCACCTTGTCAAGGATGAGCATGCTCTCCGGGTTACGCATGTCGTGATCGGTTTCGACCATGAGCAATTCGGGCTCCAGCCGAGCCCGGGAGAAGTGCTTCTCGGCGGCGGTGTACCCGATGTTGGCGGGCGCGCTGGCGGGCATGTAGGGACGGGTGTCGTAACTGGTCTTGTAGCCGGGCAAGGCGATCAGCCCCACCAGGGCCAGCGCGCAGGCGGACGCGAGAACGGCCCCCGGCCAGCGGACGATGGCCGTGCCGATCCGCCGCCAGCCGCGGGTTCTGATCGACCGCTTGGGGTCGAAGATGCCGACCTTGGCGCCCAAGGTGAGTATCGCGGGTCCCAGGGTGAGCGCGGCGGCCAGCGCAACGAGGATGCCCAACGCGGCTGGAATGCCCAGACTCTGGAAGTACGGCAGCCGGGTAAAGCTGAGGCAGGCCACGGCG
>NZ_LZJM01000035.1:0-652 GCF_001667665.1 Mycobacterium sp. E342 | reverse complement strand
GGGCCAACGGCCCCAATACCCCACCCCCACACCATGACCGGCCACATAGAGTTCCCCGACCACCCCGGCCGGCACCGCACGCAACCACGGGTCCAGGACGAACAGCGCCGCTCCCGGCACCGGCGACCCAATCGGCACAACCCCCGTACCCGGGGTAAGCGGGGCACTGATCGCCACCCACACCGTGGTCTCGGTCGGCCCATAAGCGTTGAGCATCACCCGCCCCGGCGCCCACCGATTGACCACCTCAGCCGGACACGCCTCTCCACCCACCAGCAAAGCCGTCGACTCCAAACCCTCCGGTCGGAGCGTCGCCACCGCATTGGGGGTTTGGCTTAATACACTGACTTGTTCCGCAATCAGCAACGCGTGCAAGTCATCCGGTGATGCGGCCACCGCCTCGGGCACCATTACCAACCGAGCGCCGTGTAGCAGGGGGGCGAATATCTCCCACACGGAAAAGTCGAAGGCATAGGAGTGACCCTGTGTCCACACTTGCCCAGACGGCTGGCCGGCATCGAGAAACTCGATCAGTTGGGTGACGTTGTGGTGGGTAATGGCCACGCCTTTGGGCACCCCGGTGGTGCCCGAGGTGTAAATCAAATACGCAATGTCCTCAGACGCCGGACCCGGTGGTCGGGTGGCCGGTTGG
>NZ_LZJM01000034.1:0-7148 GCF_001667665.1 Mycobacterium sp. E342 | reverse complement strand
TCAGCGGCTCGCCCAGCCGCGCGGCGTGTTCCTCGCCGGCGCTGTCCCGCCAGCGCGCCTCCCCCGAGTAGGCCAGGAACACCACCGGCCGGACCACCCCGTCGGCGAGGGCCTCGGCGTAGCCGTAGGTGTGGTCGGCCCGCGACCGGCGTACCCCGTCGGCGCCCGCCTCATAGTCGACGAACGGGATGGGGCTGTCGTCGCTGCGGAAGGGCGTGCCCGTCAGGGCGAGCCGGCGGGTAGCGTCGCCGAAGGCCTCGCGGATGGCGTCGCCCCAGGTCTTGGCGTCGCCGCCGTGGTGGATCTCGTCGAAGACGACCAGTGTCTTGCGCTGCTCGGTGCGCACCCGGTGCAGCGTCGGGTGCGCCGCGACCTGCGCGTAGGTGACCATCACGCCGTGGTACTCGCCGGAGGTGCGGGCGCTGGTGTTGGAGAACTTCGGGTCCAGGGCGATGCCGTGCCGCGCCGCGGCCTGCGCCCACTGCACCTTGAGGTGCTCGGTGGGCACCACCACCGTGATCTGCTCGACGGCGCGCTGGCTCAGCAGTTCGGCGGCGACCCGTAGGGCGAACGTCGTCTTCCCCGATCCCGGGGTGGCCACGGCCAGGAAATCGCGCGGCCGGCCGGCCAGGTATTTGACCAACGCCCGGCGCTGCCAGCCGCGCAGCGCCCTGCCGCCGCCGTCGACGGAGGTCTCCGTGCGATCGGCCGGTTGCACGGACATTTCCCCCCGTAGTTGCAGTTGTCGACGCGGACGGCCCGGTTAAGTGGCGGACGTGAAATGTAGCACGCCAACACTTTTCGGCGCAGTAACGACTCGAGCGTGGTTAACGCGGTTCGGCCGCCAGGTCGTGGGTCTCCAGCCACGCGAGGATGCGTTCGGCGACGTCAGCCCAACCCGGCTCGAGCATCATGTTGTGGCCCATCGAGAAGAATTCCGGTTCGGTGCGGTAGGCGCGCGCGGTGGCGCGCACGTCGCCGACGCTGACGAAGCCGTCGTACTCGGCGCCCAGCACCAGGATCGGCGTGGTCACCCGCCGGGTCCTGACGCGGCGGACCAGCGGGTCGGTCATGGCGGCGCGCACGCTTTCGGCCCCGGCGCGCCGCATGCAGGATTCGACGACGGCCTCGGGCGTGTCGGCGCAGAAGAGGTACTCGCGGGTGAGCGCCGGGGTGGCGAGGAACTTCAGCAGCGTGCGGTCGCTCCAGGCTTCCATGGTCATCGACGGCCGGCGGCGCCAGACGCGCACCGCCAACCTCAGCACGCCCTGCGGCGGCACGGAGCCCACCAGCACCGCCGCCGGCGCTCGGTGGTCTTCGAGGTAGCGCTGGATCACGAAGCCGCCCAGGGAATGGCCTATGAGGACAGGGTGGCGCACCGGCGCGCCGCCCAGCCCGTCGGCCACGTTGCGGACGTCCTCGATGTAGTCGGCGATGGAGACCTTGTGCAGCGGCTTCGCCGTCGGGCTGGCGCCGTGCCCGCGCAGGCTCACCGCGACCGCGCGGTAGCCGGCGTCGGCGAAGAAGTCCAGGAAGTGCTCCCAGCACCACGCGCCGTGCCAGCCGCCGTGCACGAAGAGCAGCGGAACGGGATGGTCCCGGGTGCAGGATCCCTTGTCGATCACCTCGAGCATGGGAACCATTCAATAGCGCGCTCGCCTGCGCCGGGACCCGTTCGCCAGACATAAAGCGTTGCGACTGGCCTCGGCGTGTCGTCGCAGCCGTTGATGTGTCGTGGTCGGCGGGCGGCGCCAAGCCGGCCGACCGGCAGTGCCACTAGGCTGGCGGGGTGTTTGAATCGCTGTCCGACCGGTTGACCGGTGCACTTCAAGGGCTACGCGGCAAGGGTCGTCTGACCGACGCCGACATCGAGGCCACCACCCGCGAGATCCGGCTGGCGCTGCTGGAAGCCGACGTGTCGTTGCCCGTAGTGCGGGCGTTCGTCACCCGGATCAAGGACCGCGCCAAGGGCGCCGAGGTCTCGGGTGCCCTCAACCCGGCGCAGCAGGTCGTCAAGATCGTCAACGAAGAACTGATCGGCATCCTGGGCGGCGAGACCCGCCAGCTGGCGTTCGCCAAGACGCCGCCGACCGTGGTGATGCTCGCCGGCCTGCAGGGTTCCGGTAAGACCTCGCTGGCCGGCAAGCTGGCCGCGTGGCTGCGCGGCCAGGGGCACACCCCGCTGCTGGTGGCGTGCGACCTGCAGCGGCCGGCCGCCGTGAACCAGCTGCAAGTCGTCGGTGAGCGCGCCGGGGTCCCGGTCTTCGCGCCCCATCCCGGCGAGTCCCCCGAATCGGGACCCGGCGACCCGGTCGCGGTCGCGGCGGCGGGGCTCGCCGAGGCGCGGGCCAAGCACCACGACGTCGTCATCGTCGACACCGCCGGCCGGCTGGGCATCGACGACGAGCTGATGGCGCAGGCCGCGGCCATCCGGGATGCCGTCAACCCCGACGAAGTCCTGTTCGTGCTGGACGCGATGATCGGCCAGGACGCCGTGACCACCGCGGAGGCCTTCCGCGAGGGCGTCGGCTTCACCGGGGTGGTGCTGACCAAGCTCGACGGCGACGCCCGCGGTGGCGCCGCGTTGTCGGTGCGCGAGGTGACGGGCGTCCCAATCCTTTTCGCCTCCACCGGGGAGAAGCTGGAGGACTTCGACGTCTTCCACCCCGACCGGATGGCCAGCCGAATCCTGGGCATGGGCGACGTGCTGAGCCTGATCGAACAGGCCGAGCAGGTCTTCGACGCCCAGCAGGCCGAGGCCGCCGCCGCCAAGATCGGCACCGGCGAGTTGACGCTGGAGGACTTCCTGGAGCAGATGCTCGCCATCCGCAAGATGGGCCCGATCGGCAACCTGCTGGGCATGCTGCCCGGGGCCGGGCAGATGAAGGACGCGCTCGCCCAGGTCGACGACAAACAACTCGACCGCCTGCAGGCCATCATCCGCGGCATGACGCCCGAAGAACGGGCCGACCCGAAGATCATCAACGCGTCGCGGCGGCTGCGCATCGCCAACGGCTCGGGCGTGACCGTGTCGGAGGTGAACCAGCTGGTCGACCGCTTCTTCGAGGCCCGCAAGATGATGTCGTCGATGCTCGGCGGCATGGGCATCCCGGGCATGGGCCGCAAGTCCGCGACCCGAAAGGCCAAGGGCGCCAAGGGCAAGAAGGGTAAGAAGGGTGGGCGGGGCCCGACGCCGCCCAAGGTTCGCAACCCCCTCGGCGCCGGGATGCCGGGCATGCCGGCCGGGTTCCCCGACCTGTCGCACATGCCCGAAGGGCTCAACGAGCTGCCGCCCGGGCTTGCGGACTTCGACTTGTCCAAACTCAAGTTCCCAGACAAGAACTAGCCGCGCCGTGCGTATGCACGTGCGAGGTGTCGGACTGCCCGACGAGATCCCCACCGAGCTGTGGATCGTCGACGGGCGCATCAGCACCGAGCCCGTCACCGGGGCCGACACCGTCTTCGGGGCTTCTGGGGGCGGCTGGATTCTGCCCGGACTGGTCGACGCCCACTGCCACGTCGGCCTCGGCGAGCACGGCGAGATCCCGCTCGACGAGGCGATCACGCAGGCCGAGACCGAACGCGACGTCGGGGCGCTGCTGCTGCGTGATTGCGGCTCACCGACCGACACCCGCAGCCTCGACGACCGCGACGACCTGCCCCGCATAATCCGCGCCGGAAAACATCTGGCCAGGCCCAAGCGCTACGCGGCCGGCTTCTCGCGTGAGCTCGAAGACGAATGGCAATTGCCCGAGGCGGTGGCGGAAGAGGCGCGCCGCGGGGACGGCTGGATCAAGCTGGTCGGCGACTGGATCGATCGCAGCGTCGGCGATCTCGCCCCGCTGTGGTCCGACGACGTGCTCAAGGCCGCAATCGAGACCGCGCACGCCCACGGTGCCCGGGTCACCGCGCACGTCTTCAGTGAGGACGCGCTGCCCGGGTTGATCAACGCCGGCATCGACTGCATCGAACATGGCACCGGTCTCACCGACGACACCATCGCGTTGATGGTCGAGCACGGAACGGTCTTGGTCCCCACGCTGGTCAACATTGTCGAGAACTTCCCCGGCATCGCCGACGCCGCCGCCGCGAAGTATCCGACCTACGCCGCCCACATGCGCGACCTGCATGCTCGTGGCCTGTCGCGGATCGCCGCCGCCCGCGATGCGGGCGTGCCGATCTACGCCGGCAGTGACGCCGGCACCATGGTCGCGCCCGGGCGCATCGCCGATGAGGTCGAGGCGCTCAAGGGCATCGGGATGAGCCCGGCCGAGGCATTGGGCGCGGCGTGCTGGGACGCGCGCCGCTGGCTGGGCCGACCCGGCCTCGATCACGGCGCGCCCGCCGACCTGCTGTGCTACGCGCAGGACCCGCGGTCGGGCCCGCACGTGCTACGCCGTCCGGACCTGGTGATATTGCGCGGCAAGGCGTTTCGCCCGCCGGCCTAGGCCGGCACCGGCCCGACGGACGGACACACCGGACAGAAAAGATTGCGAGTGCTTGCTATCTATGTTACGGTCCGTGTCACCGCGAGGACCAGGAGGCAAGAGTGGCGTACGACGTGATCATCCGCGACGGGCTGTGGTTCGACGGCACCGGCGGAGCACCGCAGACCCGCACGCTGGGCATCCGCGACGGCGTGGTGGCCACGGTGTCGGACGGGCCGCTGGACGAGGCGGGTTGCCCCGACGTGATCGACGCGGCCGGCAAGTGGATCGTGCCCGGCTTCATCGACGTGCACACCCACTACGACGCCGAGGTGCTGCTGGACCCGGGCCTGCGGGAGTCCGTGCGCCACGGTGTGACCACGGTGTTGCTGGGCAACTGCTCGTTGTCCACGGTCTACGCCAACGCCGAGGACGCCGCCGACCTCTTCAGCCGGGTCGAGGCCGTTCCCCGCGAATACGTCTACGGCGCCCTGCAGGACAAGACGTGGTCCACCCCGGCGGAATACATCAAGGCGATCGACGCCCTGCCGCTCGGTCCGAACATCGGCTCGCTGCTTGGTCATTCGGACCTGCGGGCCGCGGTGCTGGGGCTCGACCGGGCCACCGACGCCGCCGTCGCGCCCACCGGCGCCGAGCTGGAGAAGATGGCGGACCTGCTCGACGACGCGCTGGAAGCCGGGATGCTCGGCATGTCCGGCATGGACGCGGCCATCGACAAGCTCGACGGTGAGCGCTTCCGGTCGCGGGCGCTGCCGTCCACCTTCGCGACCTGGCGCGAGCGGCGCAGGCTGATCAAGGTGCTGCGCAAGCGCGGCCGCCTGCTGCAGAGCGCCCCCAACGTGGCGAAGCCGTCGACCGGGATGCTGTTCTTCCTGGCCAGCAGCCGGATCCTGAACCGCGGCAAGGGCGTTCGGATGAGCATGCTGGTATCGGCCGACGCCAAGTCGATGCCGTTGTCGGTGTACGTGTTCGGCCCGGGGACGCGGCTGCTGAACAAGCTGCTGGGCGCCAGCGTGCGGTTCCAGCATCTGCCGGTGCCGTTCGAGTTGTACTCCGATGGAATCGACCTGCCGGTATTCGAGGAGTTCGGCGCCGGAACGGCCGCGCTGCACCTACGGGACCAGTTGGAGCGCAACGAGTTACTGGCCGACAAGGAATACCGACGGAAGTTCCGCCGCGAGTTCGACCGCGTCAAGCTCGGACCGTCGTTGTGGCACCGCGACTTCCACGACGCGGTCATCGTCGAATGCCCCGACGAGTCGTTGATCGGCAAGAGCTTTGGCGCCATCGCCGAGGAGCGCAAGCTGCACCCGCTCGACGCGTTCCTGGACGTGCTCGTCGAAAACGGCGAGCGCAACGTGCGGTGGACAACCGTCGTCGCCAACCACCGCCCCAAGCTGCTCGACGCGCTCGCCAACGAGGGCAGCGTGCACATGGGTTTCTCCGACGCCGGCGCGCACCTGCGCAACATGGCTTTCTACAACTTCCCGGTCAAGCTGCTCAAGCGGGTTCGGGATGCCCAGCGGGCCGGCGCGCCGTTCATGTCCACGGAGCGCGCGGTGCACCGGCTGACCGGTGAGCTGGGGGAGTGGTTCGGCGTCGACGCCGGCACGCTGCGCCAGGGCGACCGCGCGGACTTCGTGGTGATCGACCCGGCCGGCCTCAACGAAACGGTCGAGGGCTACTACGAGGATGAGGTGCCGTTCTACGGCGGCCTGCGGCGCATGGTCAACCGCAACGACGACGCCGTCGTCGCGACCGGTGTGGGGGGCGCCGTCGTCTTCCGTGCGGGCCCGTGCGGAGGCGAGTTCAGGGACGGCTACGGCCAAACCGTCAAGTCGGGCCGCTACCTGCGCGCCGGCCAGCGGCACCGCGGCCGGAGCGCCCTGACAATCGGGGCCTGACATGGCGAGAACCCAGCAGCAGCGTCGGGAAGAGACCGTGGGGCGGCTGCTCGACGCCTGCATCGACACCATCATCGAGGTCGGCTATGCCCGGGCGTCCGCCGCCGTGATCACCAAGCGCGCGGGCGTGTCCGTGGGCGCCCTGTTCCGGCACTTCGAGACCATGGGCGACTTCATGGCGGCCACCGCGTCGGAGGTGCTGCGTCGTCAGCTCGAGACGTTCACCAAGCGGGTCGCCGAGATACCGCCCGATCGGCCGGCGCTGGAAGCCGCCTTGGCGATCCTGCGCGACCTCACCGCCGCGCCCAGCAACGCCGTGCTGTACGAGCTGCTGGTCGCCGCGCGCACCGACGAAAAGCTCAGGGCCACTTTGCAAACCGAGCTGCGCCAGTACTCCGCGAAGATCCACGACGCCGCCCGTTCGCTGCCCGGCGCCGAGAGCTTCCCCGAAGAGACGTTCCCGGTGCTGGTCTCGGTGCTGACCAACGTGTTCGACGGGGCCGCGGTGGTGGAGGGGGTGCTGCCGCAGCCGCAGATCGCCGAGCAACGGATCCCGATGCTGATGACGCTGCTGTCCGCGGCGGCGCCGGACGCGGGCCGCCCGGAATAGCTACAACGAGCCGATGCTGGACTGCGGGCTTTGCGCGAATCCCCAGTCGAACAACGTCGCCGCCTGGTCCCAGTACGTCGGTCCGCCCTCTTTGATCAGCCCGTACATCATCGCGATGACCAGCCGACGGCCACCGCGGGCGGCGGCCCCGACGAAGGTCTTGCGGGCCGCGTTGGTGAACCCGGT
>NZ_LZJM01000033.1:0-8862 GCF_001667665.1 Mycobacterium sp. E342 | reverse complement strand
GGCAGGAAGAGTTCCTCGAGCGTCGGCGGCTGGCTGACGAGGCTGCGCACGCCGGCGTCCCCGAGCGCCCGGATCAGTTCCCCGAGGCTTTCGCCGTCGACCTGGGCGCGCACGGTATAGCCCTCGATGCTGACATCCTCGACCCCCCTGATCCGGGTGAGATCGCCGGGGTCGCCGGTCATTTCGGCCCTGATGGAGGTGCGGCTGAGATGCCGCAGCGAGTCCAGTGAACCGCTCTCGACGGTCTTGCCGGCCCGGATGATGGTCACCCGTTCGCACAGCGCTTCGGTCTCAGCCAGGATGTGACTGGACAACAAGACCGTCGTGCCCCGGTCGCGCGCCTCGGCGACGCACTGCTGAAAGACATTCTCCATCAACGGGTCCAGGCCGCTGCTGGGCTCGTCCAGCAGCAGCAGCCGGGCTCGCGAGGAGAAGGCCGAGATCAGGGAGACCTTCTGCCGGTTGCCCTTGGAGTAGGTCCGCGCCTTCTTGTGCGGGTCGAGGTCGAAGCGCTCGATCAACTCGGTGCGGCGCCGGTGATCGATGCCGCCGCGCATGCGGGCCAGCATGTCGATGGTCTCGCCCCCGGTCAGCGTCGGCCACAGCGTGACATCGCCGGGCACGTAGGCGATCTGGCGGTGCAACTGCACCGCGTCGGCCCACGGGTCACCGCCCAGGAGGCGCACGGTGCCGCCGTCCGCCCTGACCAGACCCAGCAGGATCCGGATGGTCGTCGACTTCCCCGCGCCGTTGGGGCCCAGGAAGCCGTGCACCTCGCCTTCGCGCACGGTGAGGTCGAGGCCGTCTAGTGCGCGCACCGCCCCGAACCGCTTTGTCAGGCCGCGGATTTCGATGGGCGCGGCAGCGTCAACTCGCATGGGTTTCTCCTTCATCTTCGGCGGCCAGGAAGGCGTCGTACATGGTGCGGTCGACCATCAGCCCTTCGGTGTAGATCTCCAGCGCGGGCAGCACCATCTCGCGGGCATAGTCGCGCAGGACCGCCCGGATATCCGTTGGGGTTTCATGCATCTGCAGATACAGCAGAAAGCCGCCACCGCCGGTGATTCCCAGGTACCGGGCCCGGGCCTGCGGGTCCCTGCTGGGCTTGATGGTTCCTGCCCGCACGCCCTCGTCCAGGTACTCCTCGGCGTTGTCGATCATCCTGCGCCACAACATGTTCGCCAGTTCTCCGCCGGACTGCATGCTGCGGACCAGGTAGGCCATCATCGGCGCGTACGACTCGATCTCGGCCATCTGGGCGAACCAGGTGGCGGGGTCGTTCGACCTGAGCGCCTCGGACTTGCTGTTGCGGATCTCGTCGGCGATGTAGTCGTCACACGCCTTGCGCAGGCCCTCCTTGGAACCGAAGTGGTGGATGACCAGCGCCGCGCTCACGCCCGCGGCTTCGGCGATCGCGCGCAGTCCCACGCCGAACCCCTGCTCGCCGAACTGCTCGATCGCCGCGTCCCGGATCCGGGCGGCGGCGGTCAGGTCGGCTGAACGCATGTTCAGTAGACTAAACGTGCGTTCAGTCGCGAGTCAAGGGGGTGGCGCGTCAAGAATCCGTATCGGTTTGGCGCGCGGTCTAATCGCGCACGGCGGCCAAAATGCCGTCGCCGAGTGGCACCAATGCCGGGGTGAGCCGCTCGTCCTCGGCGATGAGCCGCGCCGCCTCCCGTACCGCGACCACCTCCGCGTCGCGGGCGGCGGGATCGCCGGCACGCCCCCCGAGGGCGGCCCGGTGCACCACGATGACGCCGCCGGAGCGCAGCAGCCGCACGCCCTCCACGACGTAATCGGGTTGGTCAACCGGGTCTGCGTCGATGAACACCAGGTCGTACGACTCGTCGGCCAGCCGGGTGAGGACCTCCTGGGCCCGGCCGCTGATCAGCCGGGTGCGCGACGGCCCGATCCCGGCCTCGGAGAAGGCCTGCTTGGCGAGCCGCAGATACTCGGGCTCGATGTCGATCGTCGTCAAGACGCCGTCGTCGCTCATGCCGGACAACAGCCACAGCCCGCTGACTCCCGCGCCGGTGCCCACCTCGGCGACGGCCTTGCCGCCGCTGAGTTTGGTCAACAGGCTCAGCAGCGCACCCACCGCCGGGGTCACCGCGCCCGCGCCGATGTCCATCGCGCGCTCGCGGGCGGCCGCCAGCAGCGCGTCCTCCGAGATCGACCCCTCGGCGTGCGCGCAGAGGGATTCGGCTCGACTGGGCGCCGGCTGGCCGGGGGTTTCTGCGTCGGTGCCGTCCATGCCCGCAGCGTATTCCACTTCGGTGCGCGTCCCGGCGTGGCACGCCTAAGTCGTCCCGCCACGACACGCCCGGCAACGTCGAGGCGTTTAGCTTCACATCGCGGCGGATATCTCCTGCGCAGCGATGGTAACGATCCGGTTTCTCAGGTTGAGCTCAGATTGTTCATATATCGCACATACGCCGATACGCGACGGTGTCCCTATGGATCGCGGAGCGCGTTGGCACGGGAATACGGACTGGCGGCCACGTGTTGCCGCCGGTGACGACTTGTCGCTTTTGGGCAGGACGGATTCGGAGGATCTGATCATCACCACGCTTTTGGGCCCTACCAGCATGTCGCACGCGCAGGACTGCCCCGCAGACGAGTGGGTGGAGCCGTCCGACGGGCTGCAGGGCACCGCGGTCTTCGACGCGACCGGGGACAAGTCCACGATGCCCTCGTGGGACGAACTGGTGCGTCAGCACGCCGACCGGGTCTACCGGCTGGCCTACCGCCTCTCCGGCAATCAGCACGACGCCGAGGACCTCACCCAGGAGACGTTCATCCGCGTTTTCCGGTCGGTGCAGAACTACCAGCCCGGGACGTTCGAGGGGTGGTTGCACCGCATCACCACCAACCTGTTCCTGGACATGGTGCGCCGGCGCGCCCGGATCCGGATGGAGGCGCTGCCCGAGGATTACGAGCGGGTGCCCGCCGACGAGCCGAATCCCGAAGAGATCTACCACGATTCGCGGCTCGGCCCCGACCTGCAGGCGGCGCTGGACTCGCTGCCGCCGGAGTTCCGCGCCGCGGTCGTCCTGTGTGACGTCGAGGGCCTGTCCTACGAGGAGATCGGCGCGACGCTTGGCGTGAAGCTGGGAACGGTGCGCAGCCGCATCCACCGTGGACGTCAGGCCCTGCGCGACTACCTGGCCGCGCATCCCGAACCCGGTTCCGGCCGGAACGCGCTGCGCGCCGAGTCGGCGTAGCCGGGCGAACACCGGCCTCCCGCGATGCCGGCGGTTTCGCCGCCTGTAGACGGGGTATTGCGCCCCGCCTCGCGCTACATTCGAGGGGTAGGCGCAACGAAAGGACCCGGCGATGGCCGATCGAGGACATGTCTTCCGGCGCGCTTTCTCCTGGCTTCCCGCTCAGTTCGCCTCTCAAAGTGATGCACCCGTCGGCGCCCCGCGCCAGTTCGGTTCCACCGAGCACCTTTCCGTGGAGGCCATCGCGGCCTTCGTCGACGGTGAGTTGCGGATGAACGCGCACCTGCGGGCCGCGCATCACCTGTCACTGTGCCCGCAGTGCGCGGCAGAGGTCGACGATCAGAGCCGGGCGCGCGCGGCGCTACGGGACTCGCACCCGATCAGCATCCCGAGCACGCTGCTCGGGATGCTGGCGGAGATTCCCTACGACTCGCCCGACGATGCGAGCAGCCGGGCGGCCGACCGTTTTGCTGACCGCGACGCCCGTGAACAGCGCAAGCGCCGCTAGCTCGATACCTCCTCTTCGAAATCCCCGCAATTGATCCGGACGAATTTTGCGCACGCCGCCCGTGCGCTCACGGGCGTGGTGCGCCGAACCGTGGATACTAGGGTGGACACGACCGCGCCGGTGTCGCACATCTCGCCCGGTGCAGGGCCCGTCTCGAGCGCTCAAGAAGAGGATCCAAAGGGGTAACGTGACCTCCGATCAAGGCTTCGACCAGAAGCAGGACAGCGGCAAGAACCGCGGCAACCGTTTGGCGCCGCGCCCCATCTCGCGTCCGCCGGTCGACCCCGCCTCGCGTCAACTGTTCAGCCGCCCTGACGGGCTGCGCGGATCCTTCGTGGCCGATCGCGTCCGCCCGCCGAAGTATCGGGACCAGGGCGAGTTCCGGCCCCACGACGAGCCGGCCGATCCCGTGCTTCAGGAGGCGTTCAGCCGGCCTGTCGGCAGCCCCGACACGCTGCAGCGCCACCCCGTCGACGCCGGCGCGCTGGCGGCCGAGAAAGACGGCGTCGGGCCGGACGAGGCCGACGATCCGTGGCGTGACCCGTCGGCGGCGGCGGCGTTGGGCACCCCGGCGGTCGCCCCGTCGGGACCCCGGAGGCCGCAGGGCTACGGTGGCAAGCTCGGTGTGCGCGATGTGCTGTTCGGCGGCAAGGTGTCCTACCTGGCGTTGCTCGTCTTGGTGCTGATCGCGTTGCTCATCGGGGTGATCGGCGGGGTGGTCGGTCGCAAGACGGCCGAGGTGGCCGAGGCCTTCACCACCTCGAAGGTGACACTGTCGACTAACGGCAACGGCGAAGGCCCGGCCGGTCGCTTCGCCAAGGTGGCGGCCGCGACCGCCAATGCGGTCGTGACCATCGAGTCCAAGAGCGACCAGGAGGGCATGCAGGGCTCCGGCGTGGTGGTCGACGGTCGCGGCTACATCGTCACCAACAACCACGTGATCTCCGAGGCGGCCAACAACCCCAGCCAATTCAAGACGACCGTGGTGTTCAACGACGGCAAGGAAGTGCCGGCCAACCTGGTCGGCCGCGACCCCAAGACCGACCTGGCCGTGCTCAAGGTCGACAACGTCGACAACCTGAGCGTGGCCCGGTTCGGCGACTCGGACAAGGTGCGCGTCGGCGACGAGGTGCTGGCGGCCGGTGCGCCGCTGGGCCTGCGCAGCACCGTGACCCACGGCATCATCAGCGCGCTGCACCGGCCCGTCCCGTTGTCGGGGGAGGGCTCGGACACCGACACCGTCATCGACGCCCTGCAGACCGATGCGTCCATCAACCACGGCAACTCCGGTGGCCCGCTGATCGACATGGATTCGCAGGTGATCGGCATCAACACCGCGGGTAAGTCCTTGTCCGACAGCGCGAGTGGGCTCGGCTTCGCGATCCCGATCAACGAGGCGAAGCAAGTCGCGCAGACGCTGATCAAGGACGGCAAGATCGTGCACCCCACGCTGGGGATCAGCACCCGCTCGGTGAGCAACGCCATCGCCTCGGGGGCCCAGGTAGCCAACGTGAAGGCGGGCAGCCCCGCGCAAAAGGGCGGGATCCTGGAGAACGACGTCATCGTCAAGGTCGGTAACCGCACGGTCGCCGACGCCGACGAGTTCGTCGTCGCCGTGCGCCAGCTGACCATCGGGCAGGACTCCGCGATCGAGGTGGTCCGCGACGGCCGGCACGTCACCCTCACCGTCAAGCCCGACCCCGACGGCAGCTAGATGTTCGGCAGCCTGAGCTGGGAGCACATCCTGGTCCTCGTCGTGGTCGGATTGGTGGTCCTCGGCCCGGAGCGGCTTCCCGGCGCGATCCGCTGGACATCGACCGCGCTGCGCCAGGCTCGCGACTACCTCAGCGGCGTGACCACCCAACTGCGCGAGGACCTCGGGCCCGAGTTCGACGATCTGCGGGTTCCGCTGAGCGAACTGCAGAGACTGCGGGGGATGACGCCGCGGGCCGCCCTGACCAAGCACCTGCTGGACGGCGACGATTCCTTCCTCACCGGGAACTTCGACAGACCGGTCAACGGGGCGGCCCTCACCCCGCCGGAGCCGTCGGCGCCGCCACAGCAACCCCAGCCACACATCCCCGGTCAGACGCCGTTCGACGCAGACGCGACCTAGCGGGTCTCGGCTAGCGCCGCGTCGGATCGAGCCCCAGCGACACGCCCGCCAGACCGCGGCGGCGCGACGACAGCTTGTCGGCCACGCCGCGCAGTTCCTTGCCCGCCGGGGAGTCGGGGGCGCTCAGCACGATCGGCGTGCCGGAATCGCCGGCGGCCACCAGCGCGGGATCGAGCGGGATCTGGCCCAGCAGCGGCACATCGGCGCCGACCGCGCGGGACAGGCGTTCGGCCACCTGTCGGCCGCCGCCCTCGCCGAACACCTGCATGGTCGACCCGTCCGGCAGGGTCAGGCCCGACATGTTCTCCACCACCCCGGCGATGCGCTGCCGGGTTTGCATCGCGATGCTGCCCGCCCGCTCGGCGACCTCGGCGGCGGCCAGCTGCGGCGTCGTGACCACCATCAGCTCCGCGCTCGGGATCAGCTGAGCCACCGAGATGGCGATGTCGCCGGTGCCCGGCGGCAGATCCAGCAGCAGGACGTCCAAGTCACCCCAATAGACGTCGGCCAGGAACTGCTGCAACGCCCGGTGCAGCATCGGCCCTCGCCACACCACCGGTGTGTTGCCCTCGGTGAACTGGGCGATGGAGATGACCTTCACCTCGTGCGCGATGGGCGGCAGGATCATCGACTCGACCTGGGTGGGCCGGTCGGTGGTGCCCATCATCCGGGGGATGGAGTGGCCGTGAATGTCGGCGTCGAGCACGCCGACCGACAGGCCGCGGGCCGCCATCGCCGCGGCCAGGTTGACCGTGACGGTGGACTTGCCCACCCCGCCCTTGCCGGACGCGACCGCATAGACCCGCGTCAGCGAGTTCGGCTGGGCGAAGGGGATGACGGGCTCGCGGGCGTCGCCGCGCAACTGCTTGCGCAGTTCGGTGCGCTGCTCGTCGTTCATCACGTCCAGGGTGACCTTCACGGCCCCAGTGCCCGGGACGTCGGAGACGGCCTGGGTGACCCGTTCGCTGATCTCGGTCTTCTTCGGGCAGGCGGCCGTGGTCAGGTAGATCGCCACGTGCACGCCGCCGTCGGGCTCGGTGTCGATGCTCTTGACCATGCCGAGTTCGGTGATGGGGCGCCGTAGTTCGGGGTCGATCACTTTCCCCAGTGCGGTGCGGATTGCCGCGCTCAGGTCGGCAGCGTCATGACGGGACATCACCGCCGAGTGTAGGCGCGCGGCGTGCCGGCGTTTGGCGGCGACCCGGTCAGCCGCCCGCAACGGGGCCGGGCGGCTTGGGCGTGGCCGCGTTCGGCGGGCCGGCCGGCTTCGGCGCCGGTGACGCCGGGGGCGCCTGCACCACCGGTGGTGCGGCCGGGGGCGGGGCCGCCTGCGGGTCAGGAGGCGGCGCGGCTCATCGCCGAGGACGAGCGGCTCACCCCGGCATTGGTGCCACTCGGCGACGGCATTTTGGCCGCCGTGCGCGATTAGACCGCGCGCCAAACCGATACGGATTCTTGACGCGCCACCCCCTTGACTCGCGACTGAACGCACGTTTAGTCTACTGAACATGCGTTCAGCCGACCTGACCGCCGCCGCCCGGATCCGGGACGCGGCGATCGAGCAGTTCGGCGAGCAGGGGTTCGGCGTGGGACTGCGCGCGATCGCCGAAGCCGCGGGCGTGAGCGCGGCGCTGGTCATCCACCACTTCGGTTCCAAGGAGGGCCTGCGCAAGGCGTGTGACGACTACATCGCCGACGAGATCCGCAACAGCAAGTCCGAGGCGCTCAGGTCGAACGACCCCGCCACCTGGTTCGCCCAGATGGCCGAGATCGAGTCGTACGCGCCGATGATGGCCTACCTGGTCCGCAGCATGCAGTCCGGCGGAGAACTGGCGAACATGTTGTGGCGCAGGATGATCGACAACGCCGAGGAGTACCTGGACGAGGGCGTGCGGGCAGGAACCATCAAGCCCAGCAGGGACCCGCAGGCCCGGGCCCGGTACCTGGGAATCACCGGCGGTGGCGGCTTTCTGCTGTATCTGCAGATGCATGAAACCCCAACGGATATCCGGGCGGTCCTGCGCGACTATGCCCGCGAGATGGTGCTGCCCGCGCTGGAGATCTACACCGAAGGGCTGATGGTCGACCGCACCATGTACGACGCCTTCCTGGCCGCCGAAGATGAAGGAGAAACCCATGCGAGTTGACGCTGCCGCGCCCATCGAAATCCGCGGCCTGACAAAGCGGTTCGGGGCGGTGCGCGCACTAGACGGCCTCGACCTCACCGTGCGCGAAGGCGAGGTGCACGGCTTCCTGGGCCCCAACGGCGCGGGGAAGTCGACGACCATCCGGATCCTGCTGGGTCTGGTCAGGGCGGACGGCGGCACCGTGCGCCTCCTGGGCGGTGACCCGTGGGCCGACGCGGTGCAGTTGCACCGCCAGATCGCCTACGTGCCCGGCGATGTCACGCTGTGGCCGACGCTGACCGGGGGCGAGACCATCGACATGCTGGCCCGCATGCGCGGCGGCATCGATCACCGGCGCCGCACCGAGTTGATCGAGCGCTTCGACCTCGACCCGCACAAGAAGGCGCGGACCTACTCCAAGGGCAACCGGCAGAAGGTCTCCCTGATCTCGGCCTTCTCCTCGCGAGCCCGGCTGCTGCTGCTGGACGAGCCCAGCAGCGGCCTGGACCCGTTGATGGAGAATGTCTTTCAGCAGTGCGTCGCCGAGGCGCGCGACCGGGGCACGACGGTCTTGTTGTCCAGTCACATCCTGGCTGAGACCGAAGCGCTGTGCGAACGGGTGACCATCATCCGGGCCGGCAAGACCGTCGAGAGCGGTTCACTGGACTCGCTGCGGCATCTCAGCCGCACCTCCATCAGGGCCGAAATGACCGGCGACCCCGGCGATCTCACCCGGATCAGGGGGGTCGAGGATGTCAGCATCGAGGGCTATACCGTGCGCGCCCAGGTCGACGGCGAAAGCCTCGGGGAACTGATCCGGGCGCTCGGGGACGCCGGCGTGCGCAGCCTCGTCAGCCAGCCGCCGACGCTCGAGGAACTCTTCCTGCG
>NZ_LZJM01000032.1:0-30262 GCF_001667665.1 Mycobacterium sp. E342 | reverse complement strand
ACCACGGCTTGCGGATCAGATCCTGCAACCGGCCCGTCATGCCCTCCCCGCGCACGTGCTCGAGGACGACGAGCCTTCCCCCCGGCGTGAGCACACGCCGGATCTCAACCAGGGTGGCGGTCACGTCGTCGACCGAGCACAACACCAGGCCGACGTGGACCGAGTCGAAGCTGTTGTCGGGGAAGGGAATCGACTCGCCAGTCCCCTCGAGGATGTCGACGGTGATGCCGTGGCGATCGGCAAGCCGGGACGCCATCCGGCGGAACGGCGCCTCCGGCTCCACCGCGGCGACCGACGTCACCGCGGGGGGCAGGAACCTCAAGTCGGTGCCGGGCCCCAGGCCGAGCATGAGCAGCCGGCCGCTCGCGTTGCTCAGCGCCGCGCGCCGATACCGGTGATAGAACAGCCGGTCGAAGACCGGCTGTCCGAACCGATACACGTACGGGAACAAGGGATTCCGGCGGGTCATTGACTACCCAGATCCATTCGGAACGGCGGGTATTCGTCGCGCATCAGGGACACGTAGACGGCCACCCGGTAGCGCCAGCGGACGATGCCCAGCAGGAGATCGAACATGCCCGCAGGGATGGTTCCGGTGCACAACAGTGTCACCGCGGCGATCACGCACAGCAGTTGCAGGAGCGGCTCCATCGACCAGCACAGGAGGATGTGCGGGACGGCGAGCAGCCACTTCACCAACACGGCCCAATTCCTCAGCCGCTGCGGATACTCGACCTGCAGGTCGCCGGGGTAGCCGGGCCGCGACGCGAGGGTGAACGGCGGATAGGAGTCCGTGCTGTTCATCGGAAACCTGAAATTCATGACGCGCCACGACCAGCGCAGCACGCCGACGTTGAAGTCGAAGAGAGGCCGCGGATACCGCCCGGTGCACAAGATGACGACGCCGGCGACCACGGTGGACAACGGATAGATCAGATAGAGCCCGATCAATATGGGGTAGTGCGGAACCGCCAGTACGCACCACTTCAATAGCCAGAGCCACCGCGACGGTGCGTCGAAATCGCCTCGCACCGTGACGAATTCATCCGAAGCGTTCATGGACTGGATCGACCGGCCGTCGCTGCCCCCACCCCTCGACTGATCTCCCCGGACATGCGGCGGTGACTGGTCCAACGCAGAAACGTCGTCAGCGCGCGGGCCTGCAGCCGGTCGGGAATCAGCGCCGCCGGGCGCAGGACGACCTCACCGTGCGAGACCGGCAGCGACGCCAACCGGGACACGGCCATCACCCTGCGCCGGCGGGTCTTCTCATACCAGCGCAACGCGCTCGCAACGTCGCCGGTGCCGTGCACCTCCGACAGCGCCTTGCACAGCACCATGGTGTCGAGCAGAGCCTGGTTGGTGCCCTGCGCCAGGGTGGGCGGCATCGTGTGGAAGGCGTCCCCGAGCAACGTGACCGCACCGCGGCCCGCGGGCGGCATCGGATGCCGGAAATGCGGGTACGGCGAGTGCGCCAGGTCGTCGTCGGTCAGGGCCGCCAGCACCCGATCGACGGTTCCGCACCACCCGGTGAAATGGGACCGGATGGTCTGGATCGGGCTTTGCGGCCGGACGAAGTCGCACGACCACGGCAGGTCGAACCACCACTGCACCTCGGAGCCCCCGGCCGGCCACAGGCCAAGGTTGCCGCGCTCGCCGATGACCATGAGCGCGGAGTCCTTGTCCGGGATCTCCGGGAGTGTGATCAACCCCTGCCAACTGCACCAGCCGGTGGGCTTCGCGTCGGGCCCGCCGACTGTGTTGCGGACCATCGAGTGCAGGCCGTCGGCTCCGATCACCAGATCCCCGTCGGCCGAGCTGCCGTCGCCGAACTCGACGCGCACACCATCGTGCGTGCCGGCCAACGCGATCGCGTGCGCGCCGCAGCGGATGCGGTCGGCCGGGAAGCCGCCCAGCAGCCGCTCCAGCAGGGTCCGGCGCGGCACCATCCGGACGGGCGCGCCCAGCCGGTCGGCGATCGCGGACACGTCCAGCGTGGCGAGCGGGCGGCCCGTGGACGTCACGGCTCGCACCGTGCGCAGCAGCTGGCCGGCCCCGTCCATCTCCACGCCCAGTTGCCGAAGCACCGTCTCGCCGTTGGACCAGATCGTCACCGCGCCGCCGGCCGCCCGCACATCCGGCCGCCGCTCGAAGACGGTGACGTCGTGGCCGTCTCGCAATAATCCCCTGGCCACCGAAATGCCGCCGACCCCGGCGCCCACCACCAGGGCCCGAAGTGGACGCCGGTGGCTGGACATGTCAGTGGCCTATAACGACCGCTGCAGCAGAACCTGGCCGCTGTCGGCGGCCACCACCTGCACGGCGGCGATCTGGTCGACCGGCGTCGAGATGCTGCCCGCGGGCGTCGCGGTGCGGCCGGGTTCGGCCACCCAGGTCGCCAGCCGGGTCTGGGTGCCGTCGCGACCCACCACCACCATCGCCAGGGTGTCGTGGTGGGCGTTGAGCGGCGCCAGGCACACGCACCGCAGGTTGATGGACGTCCCCCAGTGCTCGCTGGACAGCTGCACCGTCGAGGCCAGCAGGGTGGTACCCACCTGCGCCATCGGCGCGGACGGCGCGGCCACCTGCGGCGACGGCGACGAGTGATACCCCTGAACCCCGACGAACACGCCGACGGCCAGGAGCACGGCCGCGGCCGACGAGGCCACCCAGGTCACGATTCGCGTGCGGCGGCGGCGCCAGCTCACCTTGGCCAGCAACGACGGCAACAACTGCGGCGACAGCTCCGGCGTCACCGGCGCGGGACCGGACTCGTGGATCGCGGCCACCTCGTCCCCGCCGAGCTGCGACAGCAGGGCCGGCACGCCACTCAGGTCGGCGACGGCCTCGCGGCAGGCCGGGCAGTGCGCCAGGTGCGCCTCGAATTCGCGTCGCTCGCTGGCCGACAACGAGCCCAAAACGTATGCGGCATCCCACATCACGTAGGGGTCGTCCGGTGCGCCAATCCCCCGAAGCGGCGTTTTCATGTCATCCATTTCCTCATCACCCTTTAAGCATTCGGAGCCCTCAGCGGGTGACCCCAAGTTCCTGCAGAGTGAGCCGCAACGCCCGCACGGCGTAGTGTAGTCGCGACTTCACGGTTCCCTCGGCGATCCCGAGGTCGGCGGCAATCTGGGCGGTCGTCCAGCCGCGGTAGTAGGACCGGTCTATGACGGCCCGGTGCTCGGGGGACAGTTGCGCCATCGCGTCGGCGATCAGCAGTTTGTCCAGTGCCGCGTTCACCTCGTCCGGGGTGGACCGTTCCGGCGCGCCCGCCTCGTCGGTCGAGCCGACGATGTTGCGGAACCGCGCGCTGCGCCGGTCGTCGATGATCATGTTGCGGGCGACGGTGAACAGCCAGGCCCGCGCCGAGCGCTCGGTGTCCCCGACGACCTCCGGATGCTGCCAGGCCCGCAACAACGTCTCCTGCACGACGTCCTCGGACTGGCTCGCGTCCCCCGTCAACCGGAGCGCGTACCGCCACAGGACCGCCGCGTGCTCGTCGTAGAGCGCCTTCATCAGGGCGGCTTCGGCAGCCCCGGATGCCCTCCAACTGCCTGCCACACGGGCCACACGATCACCTCCGACTTCTGATACGAGTCGAATGGCTGTTTAGTTCAGCTAAGGCAGGGTCAGGATGCGCGGCCCGGCGTCGGTGACCGCGACGGTGTGTTCCCAGTGTGCCGCACGGGACCCGTCGGAGGTGGTGACGGTCCACTCGTCGTCGAGGACCACGGTCTTGCCCGTCCCGAGGGTCAGCATCGGTTCGATGGCCAGCACCGACCCGGGGGCCAGCAGCGGACCCCGGCCGGGCGAGCCCTCGTTGGGCAGGAACGGGTCCATGTGCATCTGCCGGCCGATGCCGTGCCCGCCGTAGCCCTCCACGATCCCGAAGGCGCGCCCGTGCCGCTCCCGCGCCGCCCGCGTGCCCGTTTCGATGGCGTGCGAGACGTCGGTCAGCCGATTCCCGGGCACCATCGCCGCGATGCCGGCTTCCAGCGATTCCCGGGTGGCGTCGCAGAGGGCCTGGTCGGCGGCGTCGAGCGTGCCGACGCCGAACGTGACCGCGGCATCACCATGCCAGCCGTCCAGCACCGCCCCGCAGTCGATGGACACCAAGTCACCGGGCGCCAGGATCTCCGCGGCCGACGGGATGCCGTGCACCACCCGCTCGTTGATCGACGCGCAGATCGACGCGGGGTATCCGTGGTAGCCGAGGAACGACGGCACCGCGCCGGCCTCCCGGATCACCGACTCGGCGATCTGGTCCAGGCCTAGGGTCGACACTCCTGCAACCGCGGCCGCCCGCACCGCCTGCAGCGCGGCCGCCACCACCGCCCCCGCCGCAGCCATCGCGTCGAGTTCACCGGCGGTGCGCTGCGGCACGACTTTGCGACTCCGCAGCCGCGCCAGCGGGTTCACGGTTACTTGCCCAGCGCTTGCAGGGCACGGGCGAACACTTCGTCCATCGTGCCGACGGCGTCGACCGTCTTGAGTTCGTCGCGGTAGTACTCCAGCAGCGGCGCGGTCTCGTCGCGGTAGACCTTCATCCGGTTCAGGATGACGTCATCGGTGTCGTCGGCGCGGCCGCGCGACTTGAGCCGTTGCAGCAGCTCCTCCTGCGAGACGCGGAACTCCAGCACGGCGTCGATGTCGGTGCCCCGCTGTTCGAGCATCTGGTGCAGCGCTTTGGCCTGCTCCGTCGACCGCGGGTAGCCGTCCAGGATGAAGCCGTTGGCCGCGTCGGGGTCGTTCAGGCGGTCGTCCACGAGCTGGTTGGTCAGCTCCGAGGGCACCAGGTCACCGGCGTCCAGGTAGCGCTTGGCCTCCAGGCCGAGTTTGGTTCCGTTCTCGATATTGCTGCGGAACAGTTCCCCGGTGGAAATTTGCGGGATACCGAGCTTTTCGGAGAGCTTCTGGGCCTGCGTCCCCTTACCCGCCCCGGGCGGTCCCAGCAAAACGACTCTCACTTGAGGAACCCTTCATAGTTGCGCTGCATGAGCTGGCTCTCGATCTGTTTGACCGTATCCAAGCCAACACCAATCATGATCAAAACCGCCGTACCGCCGAACGGCAAATTCTGCACCGCTCCGCCATTACCGATTTGCAGGAACAAGTTGGGCAGCACGGAGATCGCGCCGAGGTAGATCGAGCCCGGCAGGGTGATTCGGCTCAGCACATAGCGCAGGTAATCCGCGGTGGGCTTCCCCGGCCGGATGCCGGGGATGAACCCGCCGAACTTCTTCATTTCGTCGGCACGTTCGTCGGGGTTGAACGTGATGGACACGTAAAAGTACGTGAAGAAAATGATCAGCCCGAAGTAGATGCTGATGTAAATCGGGTCGCTGGGGTCGGACAGGTAACTGCCGACGAACTTGTCCCACCAGCTGTTGCCCACACCGCCGCTGCCGCTGCGAATCAGCTGCGTGATCAGGTGCGGAATGTAGATGAGCGACGACGCGAAGATGACCGGGATGACGCCGGCCTGGTTGACCTTGAGCGGCAGGTAGGTCGACGTTCCGCCGTACATGCGCCGGCCGACCATGCGCTTGGCGTACTGCACCGGGATGCGGCGCTGCCCCTGCTCGACGAACACCACGCCGACGATGATGACCAGGGCGGCGACGCAGACGGCGGCGAAGATGGCCCCGCCGCGGCTGTCCAGGATGGTCTTGCCCTCCGACGGGATGCGCGCCGCGATGCCGACGAAGATCAGCAGCGACATCCCGTTGCCGATGCCGCGCTCGGTGATCAGCTCGCCCATCCACATCACCAGCGCCGCACCGGCCGTCATCACCATCACGATGACGACCAACGTGAAGATGCTCTGGTCGGCGATGATGTCCAGCGAGCAGCCCTGCAGCAGCCCGCCGTTGGCCGCCAGCGCCACGATGCTGGTCGCCTGCAGGATCGCCAGCGCGATGGCCAGATAGCGGGTGTACTGCGTCATCTTGGCCTGGCCGGACTGGCCTTCCTTGCGCAGTTCCTCGAACCGCGGGATGACGACGGTGAGCAGCTGCACGATGATGCTGGCGGTGATGTAGGGCATCACCCCGACCGCGAACACCGTCAGTTTCAGCAGCGCGCCGCCGGAGAACAGGTTGATCAGCGAATAGATCTGCCCGGCCGCGCCGCCGCTGGCCTCTTTGATGCACTGCTGGACGTTCGGGAAATTCACGCCGGGGGACGGCAAAGCGGCGCCCAGCCGATAGAGAACGACGATACCCAGCGTGAAGAGGATCTTCCGTCTCAGGTCGACTGTCCGCAGCGATGAGATGAAAGCCGAAAGCACTCTTCCTCCTGCGAGCCGGGGGTCTCCTGCATTACGCGCCCAACACCCCGCAGGCCAGGACGTACGGCGTCGCGCGTCAAACCGTGTACGAGACTAACAGCTGGGCCGGGTGGGTCCGTCCAGGCCCGTCGTCGGGCGACCGATAAACGCACAGGAAGCCGTCAGCGGTTGAGCGTAGAGTGCTCTTGACTCGTTGCGTTTGCTAAGTAAATGGGAGCAGGATGACACGCACTGACCAAGACAGCTGGGACCTGGCCTCCAGCGTCGGTGCCACGGCCACGATGGTCGCCGCGGCGCGCGCGCTGGCCAGCGAGGGCACCGACCCGATCATCGACGACCCGTTCGCGGCCCCGCTGGTGCGGGCAGTGGGACTGGAATTCTTCCGCCGGATGGTCGACGGCGAGGTGGCCCCGGCCGACGCGCAGGAGGGCGAACGCGACCTGCAGCTGGAAACGGATTCGATCGCCGTGCGCACCCGGTTCTTCGACGACTTCTTTCTCAACGCCGCCCGCGACGGCATCCGCCAGTCGGTGATCCTGGCCGCCGGCCTGGACGCCCGCGCGTACCGCCTGGGCTGGCCGCCCGGCAGCGTGGTCTACGAGGTCGACCAACCCAAGGTCGTCGAGTTCAAGACCGCTGCGATGGCGCAGCTGGGCGCCACGCCCACCGCCGACCGGCGCACCGTCAGCGTCGACCTGCGCGACGATTGGCCGGAAGCGTTGCGGCGCAGCGGATTCGACTCGACGCAGCCGACATCGTGGAGCGCCGAGGGCCTACTGATGTACCTGCCGCCCGAAGCCCAGGACCGGCTCTTCGACAACATCACCGAGCTCAGTGCGCCCGGCAGCTTGTTGGCCACCGAGTTCCACGGCGACTCCGGGCGGACGATGACCGAACGCGCGCAGCAGTTCAACGAGCGGTGGGCCAACCTGGGTTGCGACATCGACCTGTCGGGGCTGTTCTTCGACGGCGAGCGCAGCAATGTCGTGGACTACCTGACCGGCCGGGGCTGGCGGGTGACCACCCGCGAGCGACGGGAGTACTTCGCCGATTACGGCCTGGTCTTCCCCGACGACGAGACGTCGCAGCTGCGCAACATCGTCGCGGTCACCGCGACGCTGGGCTGAACGCCGGAGTAAGTCTGGCTTTGCCGTAGCTCAGGCCGGCCGGGCGGACGGCGCCCGCACCACCATCGGCACGGCGGGGAAGCACCAGGCCATCTCGGTGCGCGACTTGCGCAGCGCGGCGGTGCCGTAACCCTTCTTGCGGTGCTCGGGGTGGATCCAGATGCGCACGTTGACCTCGCCGCCCAGCAGCTCGCCGAACACCATCCCCACCTTCTCGCCCGAGTCGACGGCCACGAACCAGGCGGCCTCCTCGTCGTCGAGGCGTGAGAGCGCCGCGCTGATCTCGTCGTCGAGGTTGCCGGCCGGTCCGCCCGAGCCGTCACCGGCGGCGCCCATGTCCTCGGTGCGGGCGGCGAAGATGTCGCGGTCCTTCTCGGCGGAGAAGGGCCGCAGCTCGAGGGTCTCCCCCGAGCTGGCCGGACGCTCGCCGAGGGTGAAGCTGAGTTGTTTGTTCAGGTCCTCGAGTTCGGCCAGAATCTTGCGGCGCGAGTCGATGGTGAGCTGATCGAACGACATGCCCATCACCGCTTCGGCGGCGACGTGCGAGGTGTCGAGCAGGCGGACGATCGCCTCGACCGCGGCCGCCTTGTTCTCGGATTCCACCACGACGTCGGCGATTTCATGGCGCCGCTCAAGGGCTTTCAACAGAGCGTCGGCGATTTCGCGGCGGGCGGCTTTGCGGTCGTGGTCGGTCATTGCACCAGCCTAGAACGCCGGGGGAGGTAGTGCGCTACATCGGCGGTTTCCCAGCTCCAGGAATCGCTGGTAGCGATCCTCGATCGCCGTCGCCCAACCGGGGTCGGGTTCGACGACGCGTTCGGTGCGGGCCCATCGGGCAGCGTCGGCGATCGCGGTCTCCAGGCCGACCGCCATGCGCGCGAGGAAGGCCGCACCCAGCGCCGCGCCCTCGGGTACCGCAGACAGCTCGACCGGCCGCCCGGTGGCGTCGGCGATGGCCTGCATCCACGGCCCGACCCGGGTGCCGCCGCCGCTGGCGACGATGCGCGCCGCCGGCGCCCCGCTCAGTTCGATCAGCTGGCGCACCACGAAGCCCGACGCCTCGTAGGCGGCGCGCCGGAGCGCCGCCGCGTCGTGGGTCAGGTCCAGTGCGTCCAGCATCGCCCGGCGATCCGGGTCGTGGAACGGGGTGCGCTCCCCGCGGATGTAGGGCGACCACACCGGCACCCGCCCGGGCCGCGCTGCGGCGGGGTCGCCCGGTGCAACCACGCGGTCAACCCAGCCGAGGAACAGCCCACCGGCATTGCTGGCGCCGCCGATCTGGCTCTTGCCCGCGGCCGTATGCGGGATGGTCCACAGGCCCGGCACCTGCCGGGCTTCTCCGAGCGTGGTCCACACGATCAGGGTGGTGCCGCACAGCACCAGCACGTCGCCGTCGCGGTCGGCGCCGGCCACGATCTGCTCGCAGAGCGCATCGATCGCGCCGATCGCCAGGGCGGCGCCGCTGCCGCGCACCTGCCCCACGGCGGCCCCCATGCTCTCGACTTGCGGCATCTGCTCGGGCCGCGCGCCGCGTTCGGCGCACGCCTCCGGGCTCCAGCGCGTCCCGTCGAACAGCGGGTAGGCGGTCGCCGCGGTGGCGAAGTCGATCACCGACTCGCCGGCCAGCGCGTGGTTGGCCACCGCCGGCGCCGGCCAGTAGCCGGCCGCGCCCGGCGCCCGCGCCGCGGTCCAGCGCAGGAACTCGGCGGCCTCGCCCAGGGCCGGCAGCGGCTGCGCCTGCTGATCCGGCGTCCGGCCGCGTTCGTCGCCGTACAGCAGCCCCGGCGTCACCGGCACGCCCGCGGCGTCGACGGCCGTCAGCGACGGCACCATCGCCGACACGGCCACCGCGCGGACGTCCGGTCCGCCCAGCCGTTCCAGCGCCGCCAACGGTCCCCGCCGCCACGCCTCGTCGGCGTCGTGCTCGAGCCGGTTCGGCGCCGGCACCCGCAACTGGTGCGGGATCCGCGCACGCGCCGTCACCCGGCCGTCGGCGTCCGCGGCGACCGCCTTGACCGCGGTGCTGCCGACGTCGATGCCGATTGTGACGTCTTTGCGTGACACGGGCGTCACCGTACGCCAGCATTGGGGTTCGTGACGTCAAGACCGCGCGCGCTGGTGACCGCGCCCCTGCGGGGGCCCGGGTTCGCCAAGCTCCGGGAGCTGGCGGACGTGGTCTATGACCCCTGGATCGAGCAGACCCCGCTGCGGATCTACAGCGCCGAGCAGCTGGCCGAACGCATCGCCGCCGAAGGCGCCGATGTCGTTGTGGTGGAAAGCGACTCGGTCGCCGGGCCGGTGTTCGAACTGGGCCTGCGGGTGATCGCCTCTACCCGCGGGGACCCCAACAACGTCGACATCGCCGCGGCCACCGCGGCCGGTGTACCGGTGCTGAACACCCCGGGCCGCAACGCCGACGCGGTCGCCGAGATGACGGTGGCCCTGCTGCTCGCCGCGACCCGGGGGCTGCTGCCCGCGGACGCGGATGTCCGCAGCGGCAACATCTTTCGCGACGGCACCATTCCCTATCAGCGGTTCCGCGGCTGGGAGATCGCCGGGCGCACCGCCGGGTTGGTGGGCCTGGGCGCCGTCGGGCGCGCCACCCGGTGGCGGCTGACCGGCCTGGGCATGCGCGTCATCGCCCACGACCCGTACAACGACGACGCACGGCACGGCCTCGACGAGCTGCTGAGCGAGGCGGACGTCGTCTCCCTGCACGCGCCCGTCACCGACGACACCGTCGGCATGATCGGTGCGCCGCAGTTCGCCGCCATGCGCGACGGCGCGGTCTTCCTCAACACCGCCCGCGCTCAACTGCACGACACCGACGCGCTTGTCGAGGCGCTGCGCGGCGCAAAGGTGGCCGCAGCCGGACTGGACCACTTCGTCGGCGAATGGCTGCCCACCGACCACCCGCTCGTCGGCATGCCCAACGTCGTGCTGACGCCCCACATCGGCGGCGCCACGTGGAACACTGAGGCGCGGCAGGCGCAGATGGTGGCCGACGACCTGGAAGCGTTGCTGGCCGGCGACCCGCCCGCCCACGTCGTCAACCCGGAGGTGCTACGGCCATGAAGTTCGTCGACCACCCCGAATCCGCGGTGCTGGACGCGGCCAAGGACATGCTGCGCCGGGGCCTGGTGGAGGGAACGGCCGGCAACATCTCCGCGCGGCGCCCCGACGGGAACATCGTCATCACGCCGTCGTCGGTCGACTACCGCGACATGCAGCTCGACGACCTCGTCCTGGTCGACCCGGACGGCGCCGTGCTGCGCGCGGCGGACGGCCGCTCGCCGTCGTCGGAGATGCAGCTGCACCTGGCCTGCTACCGCGCGTTCGACGATGTCGGAAGCGTCATCCACAGCCACCCGGTGTGGGCGACGATGTTCGCGGTTGCGCACCAACCGATTCCGGCCTGCATCGACGAGTTCGCCGTCTACTGCGGCGGCGACGTGCGGTGCACCGAGTATGCCGCGTCCGGCACGCCCGACGTGGGCGCCAATGCGGTGAAGGCGCTCGACGGCCGGGGTGCCGCGTTGATCGCCAACCACGGCCTGGTGGCCGTGGGCCCGCGGCCGAACAAGGTGCTGCACATCACCGCCCTGGTGGAGCGCACCGCCCAGATCGTCTGGGGCGCAAGGGCACTCGGCGGCGCGGTGCCCATCCCCGAGGACGTGAACCGCAACTTCGCCGGCGTCTACGGCTACCTGCGCGCGAACGCCTGATGCGCCCCGTCCGGTTCGGTGACGCGCGGGTGACGCGCGTGCTCGAACTCCAATTCGACCTGGGCACACAATTTTTCCCCAACACCCCGGCATCGGGTTGGCGGGACAACGCCGACCTGCTGGTGCCGGACTTCTTCGACCCCTCGACCGATCAGTGGCACATCGCGATCCAGAGCTGGGTGATCGAGGTCGACGGGCTGACCGTCGTCGTGGACACCGGTGTCGGCAACGACCGCCCGCGCCCGCACATGCCGCCGCTGGACCACCTGAACACCGGGTTCCTGGCCGCGCTGCGGTCGGCGGGCGTCGACCGCAGCGCCGTGGACGTGGTGGTGAACACCCACATCCACTCCGACCACGTCGGGTGGAATACCATGCTCGACAACGACAGGTGGGTGCCGACGTTTCCCAATGCCCGGTACCTGCTGCCCGCCAAGGACTTTCGCTTCTTCGCGCCCGACGGGCCCGCGGCGCGGCGGACGCCGCGTACCGACGAGGAAGCGGCCCAGCAGCAAGGCGACCGGCTCGTGTTCGCCGACAGCGTGGCGCCCATCGAGGAAGCGGGCCAGCTCGTCGGATGGTCGGATGACTACCAGATCAGCCGGTCGCTGCGGCTGCGGCCCGCCCCGGGGCACACCCCCGGCTCCTCGGTGCTGTGGCTGGATGCGGGTGAGCCTGCGGTCTTCGTGGGCGACCTCACCCATAGCCCGCTGCAACTCCGTCGACCCGCCGACGCCTGCGCCTTCGACGTCGACGCGCCGGCCGCCGCCGCCACCCGCCGCCGGGTCTTCACCGAGGCGGTCCGGGCGAAAGCGGCCGTGCTCCCCGCGCACTACCCCGGTTGCGGCGGCGCGACGATCCGCGCCGACGACGACCGCTTCGACATCGATCGCTGGCTGGGCTTCGAATCCCTCTGACAGCTATGGCGTTTCGGGTTGATTGGCTCGAAGTCCGCGGAACAGTCTCATCCGGTGGACGTTGACCCGATAGAACAGGCCCGGAAACCGGCGGTACAGGTGCCAGATGACCTGAACCACAGCGGGAAACACGATCAGCGGTCGATTCCGCTCCGCGCCACGCAGGATCGCGCGGGCCGCGGCCTCAGCGGTCATCTGGGGCATCAGATAGTGGGTGCGCCGACTCAACGTCGCCACCTGCTCGCGCGGCATGTTGACCACGACCATATTGTCGTAGATCTTCGTCTTCATGTCGCCCGGACATGCTGCACTCACCTTCACGCCGAGGTCGACTCCCTCAGCCCGCAGGGAGAGCGAAAGGCCGACGATCCCATGCTTGCTGGTGCAGTATGCGGCGTTGCCCGGCTGGGGAACCAGCCCGCTCAGCGAGGAAACGTTGATGATGTGCCCATGGCCCTGGCGCGCCATTGCCCGGTAGGCGTGCACCGACCCGTACACCACACCCAGCAGGTCGACATCGAGCACGCGACGCCATTGCTGCATCGACAGGTCTCGCGAATCCCCGCCGATCGCGATGCCGGCGTTGTTGATCATGTAGTCGATGCGCCCGTATTCGGAGACGGTGTTCTCGATCAGCTCCGCCATCGCGATCGGGTCGGCCACGTCGACGGGCACGGCTACAGCCGGTGCGCCGGCCTGCGCCAGGCGCTGGGCCACCTGACGTGCTGCGTCGCCGTCGATGTCGGCGACCACGACCGTCGCGCCTCGGCGCCCGAGTTCCTCGCACAGCGCTTCGCCCAGACCCATTCCGCCGCCGGTGACGATCGCCACGGCGTCCTCGAAGTTCGTGAACCGTTGCATGGCCGGGGCCTCTCGGGTGCGTTACTACACTCGATATAATATTACTCTTGATATAACTTTTCTGGAAGGAGTCGCGACGGCGAGCGCGATGAGCCTGCGGGAACGCAAGCGACGGCAGACTAGGCAGGAGCTGATCGGCGCGGCGATGCGACTGTTCGAGGAGAAGGGTTACGAGCAGACCACGGTCGCCGAAATCGCTTCGGCCGCAGGTGTGTCCACAAAGACGTTCTTCAATTACTTCGCGAGCAAGGATGAGGTCCTCTTCCCCCACCTCGCCCGCCGGATCGACACCGCGGTGGCGCTCATCGATCAGCGCGGATCCGATGATCGATTGGCCGATGTCCTCCTGGCAGCGATGCAACACATGTTGGCCGACGCCCTCACCGAGGAAGTCGAGGGCGGCCTGGCCGCGGTGCGGTTGCCGATGATCCTGTCGGTACCCGCCGTCCAAGCGGCCACCCTGCACCGATACTTCCTCGCCGAGACCCGATTGGCCGCGGCGCTCCATGGCGCCTATTCCGACGTGCTCGACCCGGCGGCCGCTGCCGCCGTCGTCGGCTCGGTCATGGGGGCGGCGATTGCCGCGGCACTCGTCTGCCTGCAAGGCGGCGGCACGACTGAACAACTGCGCGCCGCGGTCGAACACGCCATCGATATCACGATGCGCGGCGTGGGCAATCTCCCCACTACGTAGCGTCTCGCCACCGGCGGGGCGAGACGCCGTGCGCCCGGCTGAACAGCCGGCTGAAATAGCCGGGATCGGACATTCCGACCCGCCAGGCGACCTCCCGGATGGGCAGGTCGGTTTCGGCGAGCAACCCGCGGGCCGCGGCCATGCGACGGTCGGTGATCCACTCGCCGACCGTGCGCCCGGTGCGGCGCCGCACGACGGTGGTCAGGTGTCCGGGCGTCACGCCGAGTTCGCCCGCGACGTCGCGTAGCGACAACGGCTCGGTGTGCCGGCGGTCGATCGAATCGAACACCTCGGCCAGCAGCGGCTCGCCCGCGCGGCGCAGCTCGGCCACCGCCGGGCCCGCCAGCCGCGCGAGGTCGATCAACAACAGCGTCAGATGCGCCAGCGCGGCCTGCCGATAGCCGTCCTGCCGCGCGAGCAGCTCGGCTTCGATCGACCGGATCGCGGCGTCCCATGCCGGTCGCCGCGCGGTGGGCACCTGCAGCCGCAGGATGCCGCCGGTGTGCCCGTGCAGGAACGGAAACAGCAGCGGGTGTCCTCGCCACGCCGGCCAGGGCGATCGCCCGTCCTCGCCCAGGGCCGCGGGGTCGAAGAACACCGCGACACCGTCGTCGAGGTCTTCCAGGCGGCCGGGGTCGAGCACCTCACCCGCGGCCGCCACGTAGACGAGCGAGGGCGACGGGAGGTACCAGAGCGCCGGGAAGTCGTGGATGTGGCGACCGCGTTCGACGAAATCCTCGGGGCCGGACCGCACCACCGCGACCGGGGGCGTGTCCGGATCGGTCCGGTATGCATAGACCGGCACCCCGGCGAGCTGACGAACCATCCGGGCCGGTCGCGTCATATCGCCAAAAATAGTCCTACTTTGACCGAGGATCGACCAATTCTTGACTCTGTCAGCGGTTCACCATGGATCACGTGACGAAACATCATCCACATGACTACCTGCCCGCCGCCGGTCACGACGCGCTGTTGCCGACCTACGACCTGATATCACGCCTGCTCGGCATGAGAAGGGTCCACGACGCGCTCCTCGCGCAGGCCGAACTCGACGACTGCCGTCATGTCTTGGAAATCGGCTGTGGTACAGGAAATCTCGCCATTCGGGCGAAGCGCTCCCACCCGCACCTGGAGGTCATCGGATGCGATCCCGACCCGCGCGCGCTGGGCCGGGCGAAACGAAAGGCGGCCGGGATCCGCTTCGAGCAGGGCTACGCCGAACGGCTCCCCTACGCCGACGGCGAATTCGACCGGGTGCTGTCGTCGATGATGCTGCATCATGTCGACGAGGGCACCAAAGCGACTGCCGCTCAAGAGATCTTCCGGGTTCTTCGCCCCGGCGGCCGGCTGCATCTGGTCGACGTCGGCGGCGACATGACCGATGACCAGGGCCTGCTGGCGCGGCGAATCAGGCGCAACCACCACGCGGCGGGCAACCTCGGCGACGCGATCCCGCGCCTGCTGCGCGGGGCGGGGTTCGAGTGCACCGAGGTCGCCTCGGAGCGGCACCGCATCCTCGGGCGGTTGAATTACTATCGCGCCACCCGCCCCGCCTAGGCCGCCGGTTACGGTTGGTGCCATGGCGCCCTACCGCGTGGTTCAGTGGTCCACCGGCAACATCGGGAAGCGAGCGCTCGGCATCCTGCTCGACCGCGACGACTTCGAGGTGGTGGGCGTGCACGCCCTCGGGGCGGGGAAAGTGGGGCGCGACGCGGGGGTGCTCGCGGACCGGCCCCCGACCGGCGTCACCGCGACGGGCGACGTCGACGCGCTGCTCGACCTCGCCCCGGACTGCGTGAACTACATGCCGCGCGCCATCGACTACGACCTGGTGGAAAGGATGCTGCGCCGGGGCATCAACGTGGTCACCACCGGGGATTTCCTGACCGGCACCCACCACCCGGTTGAACTCCCGGCCCTCGAGGAGGCGGCCCGACGGGGCAACGCGACCTTCCTGGGGACGGGCTTCGAGCCGGGCTTCATCAACGTCGTCGCCGGGTTCCTCACCGGCGCGTGCCGACGGGTGCACAGCGTCAAACTCGTCGAAACGTTGGACTGCACAACCTATCCCATACAGGACGTCTGGAAGGTGCTCGGATTCGGCAAGCCACCGCGCGAGCGGGTGACGCACCTCGACCCGGCGGCGCAACGATACGGCCTCGGCTACTTCGAGACGCTGGACATGATCGCCACCATGCTGGGCACCGAGCTCGACTCCAAGGAGGCATTGGTCGAGCCCGCGGTCCTGACCCGGGACCTGGATCTGGGCTGGGTGAAGTACGCCGCCGGCACCGCCGGGGGCCAGCGCCGCACCTATCGCGGCTATCGCGGGGGCCGCCCGGTGGTCGAGCTCGCCATCTGCTGGACCATGAGCGACGACGCGCTGGACCCGCGATGGACCGACCCCAAGGGTTTCAACGTGGTGATCGAAGGCGAGCCACGCGTAGACGCGACGATCCGCTTCGGCAAACCCGGCGAGGACGTGATGACCGTGTTGATGGACAGCACCGCCGTCGCGGCGGTCAACGCCATACCGTTCCTGTGCGACGCGCAACCGGGCGTCATCACGCCGATCGATCTGCCCGTCACCGGATCCCGGGGCGCCCTGCTCTAACGCTGGTCGCGTTCAGGGGGCCGCCAGCCCGGTTGCCGCCGACCGGCGGAAGCGTACAGTGGTGGCAGCTTGTTATATCGGCTAAATATTAGCCTAACTACTTCTGAACGGGGCGAGCATGAATTCCACCAGGTACGAGGGCGACACCTGGGACCTGGCATCCAGCGTCGGGGTGACCGCGACGATGGTCGCCGCCGCCCGCGCCGTCGCGACCCGCGCCGAGCGTCCGCTGATCAACGACCCGTTCGCCGAGTCGCTGGTGCGGGCCGTCGGCGTGGACCTGCTCACCCGGCTGGCGACCGGCGAAGTGAGCCCGGACGAGCTCAACGACGCGCACGACGGCGCGACGGGGTCCGCCGGCGCCATGTCCCGGATGGCCGACAACATGGCGGTGCGCACGAGGTTCTTCGACGAATTCTTTCTGAACGCGACGCGCGCGGGAATCACGCAGGCGGTGATTCTGGCCTCGGGGCTGGACGCTCGCGCCTACCGGCTGGCGTGGCCCGCCGGGACGGTCGTGTACGAGGTCGACCAGCCGCAGGTCATCGACTTCAAGTCGCGCACCCTGGCCGAACTGGGCGCCACGCCGACCGCCGAGCGGCGCGTGGTGGCCATCGACCTGCGTGACGACTGGCCCGCCGCGCTGCGGGCCGCCGGCTTCGACCCGGCCCAGCCCGCCGCCTGGAGCGCCGAGGGCCTGCTCGGCTATCTGCCCCCGGAAGCGCAGGACCGACTGCTGGACACCATCACCGAACTCAGCGCACCGGGCAGCCGGTTGGCCGTCGAGAGCGCGCCCAGCCCCGAGCCCGGCGACGAGGACAAGATGAAGGAGCGCATGCAGCAGATCTCCGAACGCTGGCGTGCGCACGGCTTCGACCTCGACATGGCGGGGCTGGTCTACTTCGGGGAACGCAACGAGGCGGCCCCCTACCTGCGCGACCGGGGCTGGGCGCTGAACGGCGTCAGCATCCGGGAGTTGTTGTCGGCCAACGGGCTTCCGCCGCTCAAGGACGACGACATGCGCATGGGTGAAGTGCTTTACGTCAGCGGCACGTTGGACGAGAGATAGGAGCCATTGCATGACTGTGGAATCGGGACGCACAGAAGGCGATAGTTGGGGCCCCGGGCACAGCGTGGGAGCGACGGCCACCATGGTGGCGGCCTCCCGCGCGGTGGCGTCGCAGGGCCCCGATGCGCTGCTCGACGACCCGCTGGCCGAGCCGCTGGTCCGCGCGGTCGGCCTGGAGCCCTTCATCCGCATCGTGGACGGGCAGGTCGATTTCGAGGACGACCCGCTGTTCAACCGCAAGGCCCGGGCCGAGCAGATCACGGTTCGCACCCGCTTTTTCGATGACTTCTTCACCGGCGCCACCAAAGACGGTGTGCGACAGGCGGTGATCCTGGCCTCCGGCCTGGACACTCGCGCCTACCGCCTGCCATGGCCGGCGGGCACCGTCGTCTACGAGATCGACCAGCCGCAGGTCATCGCGTTCAAGACCGACACGCTGGCCGGGCTCGGCGCCGCCCCGACCGCCGAGCGCCGCGCGATCGCCATCGATCTGCGCGACGACTGGCCGGCTGCGTTGCGCGAAGGCGGGTTCGACGTGACGCAGCCGACCGCGTGGAGCGCGGAAGGGCTGCTCCCCTACCTGCCGCCCGAGGCCCAGGACCGGCTGTTCGACAACATCACCGCGCTCAGCGCGCCGGGCAGCCGGCTGGCCACCGAGCACGTGCCCGACCCCAACGCGTTCTCCGACGAGCGGTTGCAGCGCATCAGCGAACGGTGGCAGCGCTTCGGCTTCAACCTCAACGCGGCCGACCTGTTCTACCGCGGGGAACGCAACGTCGTCGCCGACTACCTGACCGGCCAGGGCTGGCGGGTGACCGCACATCCGGCCCGGGAGTTGTACGCCCAGAACGGGTTTGAATTCCCCGAGGACGAGATGTCGGCCACCTTCGGCGAGTTGAGTTACGTCGCCGCGACACTGGCGTAGCGGATTGACTAGGGTTTCGCCTATGTCACGCGCTCACGACGACGAGTGGGACCTGGCGTCCAGTGTGGGCGCGACGGCGACCATGGTGGCCGCCGGGCGCGCCATGGCGACGAAGGATCCCCGCGGCCTGATCCACGACCCGTTCGCCGAACCGTTGGTGCGCGCGGTGGGGGTGGACTTCTTCACCAAGATGATGGACGGCCAGCTCGACCTGGACGCGATCGAGAACGCTTCGCTGGTCCGCGTGCAGGCGATGGTCGACGGAATGGCCGTGCGCACCAAGTACTTCGACGACTACTTCGTCAAGGCGACGGCGGACGGAATCCGGCAGGTGGTGATCCTGGCCTCCGGGCTGGACTCGCGAGCGTACCGGTTGCCGTGGCCGGACGGCACGGTGGTCTACGAGATCGACCAGCCCCGCGTGATCGAGTTCAAGACCGCCACGTTGGCCGGCATCGGTGCCGAACCGACGGCGACGCGGCGCACCGTGCCGATCGATCTGCGCGCCGACTGGCCGGCCGCGCTGAAGGCGGCCGGATTCGATGCGACTGCGCCGACCGCGTGGCTGGCCGAGGGTCTGCTGATCTATCTGCCGCCGGAGGCCCAGGACCGGTTGTTCGACAACATCATCGCGCTCAGCGTCCCCGGCAGCACGATCGCCACCGAATTCGTGCCCGGCATCGTGGATTTCGATGCCGACAAGGTGCGGGAGATGTCGGGTTCCTTCCGCGAGCACGGCGTGGACATCGACATGGCGTCGCTGGTCTACGCCGGCGAACGCAACCACGTCGTGGACTATCTGCGGTCCAAGCACTGGGACGTCGAAGGCACGACCCGCACCGAGCTGTTTGCGCGCCAGGGCATCGAGGCGCCCGCCCCGGAAAACGACGACCCGCTCGGCGAGATCATCTTCATCAGCGGCGGGCTCACCGCCCTCAAAGCCTAGGTCCTCAGAACCGCGACTGCCCCGGCCACAACACCGTGGTGCCGCCCAGCGACTGTTCGACGTTGTCCAGGATGCCGCCGACCGTGCGTCCGAGCAGGGCCGCCAGTGCGTCCGGCAACGACGCGGCGGCCGGTTGCGACGAGGCCCGGGGGCGCACCATGTCCAGCAGCGAGGAGCCCGGATAGCTGACGACGCGCACTTCGCTGTCCACGTCCAGGCCGGCCAGCACCTTGGCCCGGCGGACCGCGGTGCGGAAGCCGCCGAGCTCGTCGACCAGCCCGTGCTTGAGGGCGTCGGCGCCGGTCCAGATTCGTCCCTGCGCAACGCGATCGACGGCCTCGGCGGTCAGGTTGCGCGCTTCGGCGACGCGCCGCACGAAGTCCGCATAGAACAGGTCCGCCTCGGCTTCCCGGTGGGCCTGCTGCTCCGGTGTGAAGGGCGCGTCGATCGACCACGCGTCGGCGTTGGCGTTGGTGCGCACGGTGTCTGACCCCACCCCCAACCGCTCCAACAGATCTCGGATCACCAGCTTGCCGATGATCACCCCGATCGACCCGGTGACGGTCGCCGGGTTGGCGATGATCACGTCGGCCCCCATCGAGACGTAGTAACCGCCGGAAGCGGCGACCGCACCCATGGAGGCCACCACCGGCTTGCCCCGCTTCCGCGCCCTGCTCACCTCGCGCCAGATGCTTTCCGACGCGGTGATCGTGCCGCCGGGACTGTTGACACGCAGCACGATCGCGGACACCGAGTCGTCGGCGGCCGCCTCCCGTAGCGCCGCCCCCATGGTGTCGCCGCCGGCGGTGGTGGCGCCGAACGGCAGGAACCCGGGACCACCGCGCCCGTCGACGATCATGCCGTCGAGGGTGATGACGGCCAGGGTCGGCTTGGGCCGCCGGCCCGGAACCGGTGGTTTGGGCGGGGTCAGCCGCGGGCGGGCCGCAGCGGCGTAGCGAGTCAGATACAGCCGCGGCGGATCGGTGTCATCCGAAACATCTTTCACGCCAACCATTTCCGCTATGCGGGCATATGCCTCGTCGCGGAATCCGATCCGGTCGAGCAGACCGGCGGCCACGGCGTCGTCGCGCAGCAGTGGCGCGCGGTCGGCCAGCGCGTCGAGCGTCCCGGGTTCGAGTTTGCGCGAGTCGGCGATCGCCTGCCAGGCCTGCTCCTGCAGGCTTTCCAGCATCCGGGTGACGGCCTCGCGGTGGGCCGTGGTGAAGCCGTGTTCGGTGAAACGGTTTGCCCACGACTTGTATTGGCCGCGGGCGACGAACTGGGGTTCGATGCCCGCCTTGTCGAACGCGTCGCGCAGGAAGGTGGCGTTGCTGGCGAAGCCGATCAATCCGACGCTTCCCGAGGGCTGCATCCAGACCTCGCCGAACGCCGAGGCCAGGTAGTAGGACAGCGTCCCCGGGTAGGTTTCGGCCCAGGCCAGCGACGGCTTGGCGGCGCTGAACGCCGTGATGGCCTCGCGCAGCTCCTGCACCGCCGCCGGCGGCGACGCCGCAAGTTGCACCCGGGCGATCAGCCCGGCGACCCGTGGGTCCTCGGCCGCGCGGTGGATGGCGGCGACCGCGTCGCGCAGCGCCATCGGTTTCCCGCCGGTGAAGATCGCCAGCGGGTCGAACCCCGTGGCCTCCGGCGGCGCCGAACGCAGGTCGAGCTCGAGCACGCAGCCGTTCGGGACGCCGTGGTGGCGGGCGGTGTCGACTCGTCCGGCCAGCGCGCGGACATCGTCGGCCCCGGGAATCGAGGGCAGGAAGGCGAACATGTTTGCAGCGTACCGACACCGCCGCCGTACGGTGGTGGGGTGAGGTTCTCCATCGCGATCCCCCAATTCGACTACGACGGGTTCGACGCCGAAGGGTTGCGCGACTATCTCGTTCGCGCCGAAGAGCTCGGCTTCGAGGGCGGCTGGGTGCTCGAACAGATCATCGGGGAGGCGCCGCTGCTGGCACCGCTGGAGCTGCTGGCCTACTGCGCGGCCTGCACCGAGCGCCTGCGGCTCGGCGTGGCCGTCCTGGTGACGTCACTGCACGACCCGCTGCAGCTGGCCTCGTCGGTCACCGCCGTCGACCGGCTCAGCCACGGCCGGCTCGACGTCGGCGTCGGGACCGGCGGCGGCTTCCGCAGGTTCGCCGCGTTCGGCGTCGAAAAGTCCACGTACATCTCGTATTTCACCGAGGGGCTGGAATTGATGAAGGCCGCCTGGTCCGACGAGCCGCGGATCACCTTCCACGGCCGGTTCCGCGACGTCGACGACCTGCCCATCCAACCCAAACCGGTGCAGCGGCCACATCCGCCCATCTGGTTCGGCGGCCTTGCCCCCAAGGCCCTGGCCCGGGCGGTGCGCCACGGCGATTCGTTCCTGGGCGCCGGCTCCTCGACCACCGAGGCGTTCGCCGGAGCGGTCACCGTCGTGCGCCGCGAACTCGACGAACAGCGAAAGGACGCGGCGCATTTCACCATCGGCAAACGGGTCTACCTGATGGTCGACGACGACGCGGCACGCGCCCGCGAGCGGGTGCTCGCCGGGCTGCGCCGGATCTACGGCAGGATGCCGGGCGTCGAAGACGTTCCGGTGTCCGGGACGCCCGACGACGTCGCACGCGGGCTGCGGGAGGTGATCGACGCGGGCGCGCAGTACCTGCTGCTCAATCCCGTCGGCGTCGGCGTACCCGAGAACCGCGAGCAGATGGAACGCCTTGCCGCGGAAGTGATTCCGCGGCTGGGTTGATCACAGCTCGGTGGCCGAGCCGCCCGCGGCGGTGATCTTCTCGCGGGCGCTGCCGCTGAACTTGTGCGCGGTCAGGTCGACCTTGACGGACAGCTTGCCGTCACCGAGAACCTTGACCAGCGCGTTCTTGCGCACAGCGCCCTTGGCCACCAGGTCGTCGACCCCGATGGAGCCGCCCTGCGGGAAGAGCCGGTTGATGTCGCCGACGTTGACGATCTCGTACTCGGTGCGGAACCGGTTGCGGAACCCCTTGAGCTTGGGCAGCCGCATGTGGATCGGCATCTGCCCACCCTCGAAGGTGGCCGGCACGTTCTTGCGGGCCTTGGTGCCCTTGGTACCGCGGCCGGCGGTCTTGCCCTTCGAGCCCTCACCGCGACCGACGCGGGTCCGGGCGGTCTTCGACCCCGGGGCCGGCTTCAGGTCGTGCAGCTTGATGGTCACTTGGCCTCCTCCACGACCACGAGGTGGTTGACCACCGCGATCAGGCCGCGGGTCTGTGGGTTGTCCTCACGGACCACCGAGTGGCGGATCCGTCGCAGGCCCAGGGTGCGCAGGGTCTCCCGCTGCTTCCAGCGGGCCCCGATGGTGCTGCGCACCTGGGTGATCTTCAGTTGGCTCATTGCGGTGCCGTTCCCTCTCGCGCGGCACTGGCGGCCAGCGCTTCACTTTCCCGCCGCGCCTTGAGCATTCCGGCGGGGGCGACGTCCTCGATGGGCAGCCCGCGCCGGGCCGCCACCTCCTCGGGACGCTGCAGCAGCTTGAGCGCGGTGACGGTCGCGTGCACCACGTTGATCGCGTTGTCGCTGCCCAACGACTTGGCCAGGATGTCGCGCACCCCGGCGCATTCCAGCACGGCACGCGCCGCGCCGCCGGCGATCACACCGGTACCAGGGCTCGCCGGCCGCAGCAGCACCACGCCGGCGGCCGCTTCACCCTGCACCGGGTGCGTGATGGTGCCGCCGATCAGCGGCACGCGGAAGAAGCCCTTGCGTGCCTCCTCGACGCCCTTGGCGATGGCGGCCGGAACTTCCTTGGCCTTGCCGTAGCCGACGCCGACCATGCCGTTGCCGTCACCCACGATGACCAACGCGGTGAAGCTGAAGCGCCGACCACCCTTGACCACCTTGGAGACGCGGTTGATGGCGACCACCCGCTCCAGGTAGTTGCTCTTGTCGCCGTCGCGGTCGCGACCACGGCCACGGTCACCGCCGTCGCGCCGACCGCGGCTGTCGCGGTCACCGCGCGAGTCACGGCTGTCCGGGGCCCCTTGCCCGCCGGCCGACTGTTCCGCCATTATGCGGTCCTTCCAGTCTTGTTCGAGGTCTCGATCATCTAGAAACTCAATCCGTTCTCGCGTGCGGCATCGGCCAGCGCCGCGATCCGTCCGCCGTAGGTGTACCCGCCGCGGTCGAACACCGCGGTGTCGATACCGGCGGCCTTGGCGCGCTCGGCGATCAACTGGCCCACCCGCACGCTGCGGGCCTTCTTGTCCCCCTGCAGGCCGCGCACGTCGTCCTCGATGGACGACGCTGCGGCCACCGTGGTGCCGTTCTCGTCATTGACCAGCTGCACGTGGATGTGGCGCGAGGACCGGTTGACGACGAGGCGCGGACGCTCCGGCGTGCCCTCGATCTTCTTGCGCAGTCGTGCGTGCCGACGCAGCCGGGAGATCCGGCGGGTTGCGGACACGCTCTGCCCCACCGGCTTTCGCGCGGCGTTGTCAGGTTGTTTTTGCGCCATGACTACTTACCTGTCTTTCCGACCTTGCGGCGGATCTGCTCGCCCTCGTAGCGCACGCCCTTGCCCTTGTACGGGTCGGGACGGCGCAGGCGGCGGATGTTCGCCGAAATCTGGCCGACCTTTTGCTTGTCGATCCCGGAGATCGAGAACTTCGTCGGTGACTGGACCGCGAACGTGATGCCCTCGGGCGCCTCGATGACCACCGGGTGGCTGTACCCCAGCGCGAACTCGAGGTTGGCGCCCTTGAGCTGCACGCGGTAGCCGACCCCGAAGATCTCCATCTTGGTGGTGTAACCCTCGGTCACGCCGGTGACCAGGTTGGAGACCAGGGTGCGCGACAGCCCGTGCAGCGAGCGGTTGCGCCGCTCGTCGTTCGGACGGCTGACCACGATCGCGCCGTCCTCGTTGCGCGCCACCGTGATCGGTTCGGCCACCGTCAGATTGAGGTTGCCCTTGGGCCCCTTCACCGAGACGTTCTGGCCCTCGATCGTTACGTCGACTCCGGAGGGAACCGGAACCGGCTGCTTACCAATACGCGACATATCTATTCCCTCACCACACGTATGCGAGGACTTCGCCGCCCACGCCCTGTCTGGCTGCCTGGCGGTCGGTCAACAGGCCCGAGGAGGTCGAGATGATCGCCACACCCAGGCCGCCGAGCACGCGCGGCAGGTTGGTCGATTTCGCATAGACCCGCAGGCCGGGCTTGGACACTCGCCGCAGCCCGGCGATGCTGCGCTCCCGGCTTGGCCCGTACTTGAGCTGGACGACCAGCGCCTTGCCGACCCGGGCGTCTTCCGTTCGGTAGTCGGTGATGTAGCCCTCGGCCTTGAGGATCTCGGCGATGTTCGCCTTGATCTTCGAGTGCGGCAACGTCACCTCGTCGTGATACGCCGAATTGGCGTTGCGCAGACGTGTCAAGAAGTCTGCGATCGGGTCCGTCATAGTCATGACAGGCGTGTCACCTTCCTCGCGGCGGTTCCCGTTCCGGGCCTACCGCGCAACTGTTTGGGGCTCGTTACCAACTGCTCTTTTGCACGCCGGGCAGCTCGCCCGCGTGCGCCATCTCGCGCAGGCAGATCCTGCACAGCCCGAATTTGCGGAAGACCGCGCGCGGGCGGCCGCACTTGTTGCAGCGCGTGTAGCCGCGCACCGCGAACTTCGGCTTGCGTGCGGCCTTGTTGACCAGTGCCTTCTTCGCCATGCTCAGTTCTCCTTGAAGGGAAAGCCGAGGGCCCGCAACAGCGCTCGTCCTTCGTCGTCGGTCGTCGCCGAGGTGACGACGTTGATGTCCATGCCGCGGACCCGGTCGATCTTGTCCACGTCGATCTCGTGGAACACCGACTGCTCGGCCAGCCCGAAGGTGTAGTTGCCGACTCCGTCGAACTGCTTGGGCGACAGGCCGCGGAAGTCACGGATACGCGGCAGCGCGATGGAGGTGAGGCGGTCGAGGAACTCCCACATCCGGTCGCCCCGCAGGGTGACCCGCGCACCGATCGGCATGCCCTCGCGCAGCTTGAACTGGGCGATGGACTTGCGCGCCCGGCGGATCTCCGGCCGTTGACCGGTGATCAGCGCCAGGTCGTTGACCGCGCCGTTGATCAGCTTCGCGTCCCGAGCCGCGTCGCCGACGCCCATGTTGACGACGACCTTCGTCACCGTCGGGATCTGCATGACGTTGGCGTAACCGAACTGCTGCTGCAACGAATCACGAATCTCGTTGCGGTAGCGCTCTTTCAGACGCGGCTGAACTTTTTCTGCAGTGGTCATGCTAGATGTCCTTGCCATTGCGCTTGGAGATACGAACCCGCTTGCCGGTCTCCTCGTCGACCCGGTAGCCGACGCGGGTGGGCTTACCGTCGGAGTCGACGACCATCACGTTGGAGGCGTCGATCGGCGCCTCCTGAGTGACGATTCCGCCGGACTGGGCTCCACGCTGGTTGCTCGAAACCGCGGTGTGCTTCTTGATCGAGTTGACGCCCTGGACCAGGACCCGGTTGCGCTCCGGGTAAACCTTGAGCACCTTGCCTTTGGCGCCCTTGTCTTTGCCGGCGATGACCAGGACGGTGTCGTCCTTCTTGATCTTCATCTACAACACCTCCGGGGCCAGCGAAATGATCTTCATGAACCGCTTCTCACGCAGCTCGCGGCCGACGGGGCCGAAGATGCGGGTGCCGCGCGGGTCGTTGTCGGGCTTGATGATCACCGCGGCGTTCTCGTCGAACTTGATGTAGCTGCCGTCCGGGCGGCGGCGCTCCTTGACCGTCCGCACGACGACGGCCTTGACGACATCCCCCCGCTTGACGTTGCCGCCGGGGATGGCGTCCTTGACGGTGGCGACGATGACGTCGCCGATGCCCGCGTAGCGTCGCGACGAACCGCCGAGCACGCGGATGCACAAGATCTCCTTGGCGCCGGTGTTGTCGGCCACCTTCAGCCGCGATTCCTGCTGAATCACTCGATCTCCTGACCTGGTTGCGTGTGCACGGCAGGAGGCAAGCCACAGCCCACCGAATAACCTGACATGCGCGGTCTTTGTCACCGAAGGGCACGCGGGGCCGATTCGCACCGGCCGAGGTCTGCCCAAGGCAACCCCTAGAGTCTAGGGGACGAGCAGCTCAGAGCCAAATTCGCGGCCGAGGCGGGTGCGAGGCCGGTTCAGCGAGCGGTTTCGCCGATTCTTTCGATATCGCCGAGGTGGTGCACGCCTTCGTGCATGGCCTGCCGCACGAGCCAGCGGGCGGTGCGCTCCTCCCCCGGCAACCGGGTTGCCGTGCGGTCCCAGCCGGGACCTTTGGTGCGCGCGACTTCGTCGCGGAAGCCCGCCGCGGCGGCCGCCAGCTCGTCGAGCGTGGCATCGATGTCGCAGTCGTTGTATCGGAAGCGGCGGGCCCGCAGATCGTTGAACATCGGCTCGCACGCGGGCTGGTGCTCGGTGCGGACGCGGTACAGCCGGATGGTGAAACTGACGTAGACGTCGCGCACGTGGCAGAGGTACTCGGCGACCGACCATACTTCCGGGCTGGGACGCACCCGTCGCGCTTCGGGCGGGATCGCGGAGACCGCAACCCGGACGGCGTCCGGCAGGCCGGCGATCACGCCGATCGCGTCGTCGAGCCGAACACTCGAATAACTCAGCTCACAGCGTTCACAGACGTGGTCTTCGCCGGCCAACGGGGGCAGCGGTGCGGGCATGGGGCAATTTTCCACCTAGAACCGTGCTGGGGTTTCGTCGGTGGTGGATTGCTAAGCCTTTTGCGCGCCCGCCAGCCAGGCTTTTACGTCGTAATAAGCGGGGCCGTCCGTAGCGGTTATTCTTCTGCACGAGACGAAGCTCGATGTGCCGGGCGCGAGGTTGTACACGTATTGATCGTTGAACTGCTCGCCACCTTTTGTGCGTTGAACCGCCACGGTCGCGCGGATCGGAAAATCCTTCGAGGCGTTGACCACATGCCAGGAATAAAAGCCCCCGCAGGCGTTGTCCGGCCAGCTTTCGACCGAAGCCAGGTGGGTCGGCTCAACGGTGTCGGCCCACGCGAATCCGGGCGAACCGACGATCGGAACGCAAACGGCGAGTAACGCAACACCTTTAGCGACGAATCTCACGATCATGTTCTCCACGGTTGAACACACGCATTTTATCGCCGCAGCGTTCGAGACGCTGACGAAATTGGGTGCTTTGTTCCGCACGCCGGCCACCCTTTAGAACGGTGGCGGCTCGTCATCGGCTGGTGGTGCGGGGCCGGTTTGTGTGGTTTGGGCGCCAAGCCGCGCCCGGCGGTTGTGTTTGCGTTCGGTGGTGATGCGAGTGGCGCGGTCGTGGGCGCGGGTGCGGCGGCGTCGGGGCATCATGGCCGTGCGCTCGGCGCAGTAACCCTCGATGGCCGCGTCGGCTCCGGGGACCTCGAGCGCCGCGGTGGGCCGGCACAGGCCGGGGAACAACAGGGCGCTGCCCGGGGTGGTGATGTAGCGGTGCCCGTCGGGCAGCCGCCAAATCACGCTGCCGTCGGGGAGCTGTTCATCGCGCCACCCCCAGAAGGTCTTGAGTAGATGATGCAGCCGGCACAGGCATTTGAGGTTCGACGCGTGCGTGACCCCGCCGTCGGCATAGGCGACGGTGTGGTCGATGTCGCAGCCCGCCGCGGGCTGATCACAGCCCGGCGCCCGACACGTCAAATCCCGACACCGCACGAAATCGGCCAACGCACGCGACGGCACATAGCCCGGCTCGGGTGGGGCGTCGCCGGGGTGGATCAGCGGCACCAGCTTGGCCGAGGCGGCCAGCTCGGCGATCAGCTCGGGTGGGATCAACCCGTCGGCGCGGAGCTCCGAGGCCGGGGCCGCCCCATCGCGCCCGTCCACGGTGGCCTGCTCGGCGAGCACATGGATCACCACCGGACCCGCCGGCGTCCGGCCGCCGGCCGCACAATCCGCGCGCCCACAGCGGCAGCCCAGCCGGTCGGCACCGGCCGCCAACGCCCCCAGCGCGTCAGCGCGGCGCTGAGCTCGGGTGCGCGGATCATGCGCGCACACCGTGGCCGCCAACGCGTTCAGCCGCGCCTCCAACGCGTGCGCGTCAGGGCTGAACAACACACCCTCCAGGCGGGCCAGCCCCTCCCCCATCTCACCGATCCACACCTCACGGCCCGCGGCGCGGTCGCGGCGCCGGCGCACCGCATCGGCATCGGCGCCCGCCACGATCTTGTCCACCCGGGCGGCCAACCGCGCCGGGGTCAACGACGGCCACCGCGCCACCTGTGCGGCCAACCGCCCATCGACGGCCGCCACCACCTCGGCATCGGTGATCAACTCGGTGCGAAACACCAGCGTGGCCACCATCCGGAAATCGATATCCCCGGCGGCGAACACCGCGGCCACCTTCGGCAGCCGCTGCCGCAGCGCGCGGGCATACCGCACCCGGCTGGCCGCCAACCCCTGACTGATCCCCAACTGCGCGGCCACCTCGGCGGCCACCGCCGCCTCGGTATCCACCGCCCAATCCTCGGTCTCCCCACACCGCGACAACCGATAGGCGAACAACTCCCCGATCGCCGCCAACTGCGCGGCGACGGCCCGATTCTCCAGCCGCGCACAACACGACACCCGCTCCAGCAGCCCCGAAGACTCCGCGGTCTTCGAGGGATACCGCCGCTCGAAGTGCTCATCGAAGGCGGCGATCACCTCTGCCGACGACACCCGGGAACCGAACATATATTCGATATTGCCACGCGGGTACGACAGAACTAGTCCCCTTGCCGCACCCAGGAGAAGATGTACAGGCTCATCGCCGTCACCAGCGCCAGCAGCACCCACTGCACCAACGCTTGGTCGATCCATGAACCGGGCGGCGGGCTGCCGGGAAGGATGTTGCGCAGCGGTACGACGGCGAACAGCATCGCGGCGTACCACGTGCCGAACGGTGGCACGAACTTCCGCCTGCCCATCGCCATCGGAATGGCCACCAACAGCGCCACGGTCGGCAGCGCCATCAGGACAAGGCAGATCACCAGGTCGAAGACAAGCGGCCCGTCGGCCCGCTCCAAGGTGACGACCACGTTGCCGGTGTCCATCGACCGCGAAGTCCGAAGCCCGCTCGGGTCGCGCACACGCTCGACGTTGATGCTCCAACCGTCCAACGATCCGGTTACCTCGACGATGGCCGGCACCTTCTTGCGGTTGTCACCTGCCCCCACGAACGCATCGGCCGCGATCGGCTCGGTCTTGTACTTGTCGAATGGCCAGTTCCGCGGATTTCCGTGCGCCTCGATGGTGGTGGTGAGTTGCGCCGGCGCCTTTCCCTTGGGGTAGTTCAGGTCCCCGAGGTCGCTCGTCGGATACAGCCGCACGGCGACGTCGTTGCCCAACACGTCGAATCGTGGGTCGTACTGCGCAACCCCCGGATAAACGAGGACGTTGACGGTGAGCCGGTTCGCGACGGGTTTCAGCTCCTCGACGCGTAGCTGCACGATGGTGGCGTCGCCCCCACCCTGGCTCAGATCCAGGGGAGGGAGCGGGCCCGATTCCCGCTGCAGCGCATGGACCCCCAGCAGCGAGAGCGCGTAGGTGATGACGACGGTGACCAGGATGGCCACACCGATCTCGATCTGCGACTTCTTCAACTTCGGCGGCTTGACCTTGCCCGCCGATTTTTTCTTTTTCTTCGGCGCCGGATTCGTCGGCGCGGCCGGCGCACCGACCGCCGGTTGGGCCGACGCGGGCGCCGGCGCCTCAGACGTCATCGGCCGACCGGCGTGGCTGCTTGCTGGTGCCGCGCGGGCATGGCTGCCGAGGTGCACTGTGTCGGGGCGCCACGTGGTGGGATGCTAGCGAACAGCCCTGCCGCTCGCGCGGCGAATTCCCATGTCCGCGTGCGCCTGGCGGTTCCGTCACCGCAGTCGCAGGACTCGGCGACCTCCCACATCGGGTTTCGCTGCGTGGCCGACGCGGGGTCGCGCTAGCAAACGGTTCGCCGTGTCGCCGCCCGGTGCCGATGCAAGCCGTCGTCCAGTGGGTGAACCGAGGATGTCCAGCGGGTGACGGAACCGCCAGGCGCACGCGGACATGGGAATTCGCCGCGCGAGCGGCAGGGCTGTTCGCTAGCATCCCACC
>NZ_LZJM01000031.1:0-719 GCF_001667665.1 Mycobacterium sp. E342 | reverse complement strand
CTCGTTGCCCAAGGGGCGGGACCGGGTGGGTGTGTGGGGTTGTTGTTGCCGCGCGGCGCGCAGGCCATCGTGGCGATTCTGGCGGTGCTCAAGTCCGGGGCGGCCTATGTGCCAATCGATCCAGGCTGGCCGGCCGCGCGGATCGAGTTCCTGCTGACCGATGCCGGCCCGACCACGGTGCTTACCACGGCGGCCCTGCAGTCGCGGCTGGATGGCCATGGCGTGGCGGTGATTGATGTCAGTGATCCCGCTATCGATGCCCAACCGGCCACCCGACCACCGGGCCCGGCTGCTGAGGATGTGGCGTATTTGATTTACACCTCGGGAACCACCGGGGTGCCTAAAGGTGTTGCCGTTACCCATGGCAACGTGACCCAGCTGTTGGCGTCGCTGGATGGTGCGGTGGAGCGGGTGGGGGTGTGGTCGCAGTGGCATTCGTATTCCTTTGATGTGTCGGTGTGGGAGATTTTCGGTGCGCTGTTGGGTGGGGGCCGGTTGGTGGTGGTGCCCGAGGCGGTGGTGGGTTCCCCGGATGATTTGCAGGGCTTGCTGATTGCTGAACGGGTCAGTGTGTTGAGTCAGACCCCGTCGGCGGTGGCGATGCTTTCGCCGCAGGGGTTGGAGTCGGTGGCGTTGGTGGTGGCCGGGGAGGCGTGTCCGGCTGAGGTGGTCAATCGGTGGGCGTCGGGGCGGGTGATGCTCAACGCTTATGGGCCGAC
>NZ_LZJM01000030.1:0-18797 GCF_001667665.1 Mycobacterium sp. E342 | reverse complement strand
TCGCCGCCGTCGGCGCCTTTCATTCCACGTTGGTGCTGGTCAGCCCGGAGGTCGGGCTGACCGTCGTCCCGGCCACCGCGTCCGGGCGCCGGTTCGCCGACGAACTGGGCGCCCTCAACCAGCGGCTCGCCGAGCTCTGCGACCGGGTGGTGCTGGTGGTGGCCGGGCAGGCGGTGCCAATCAAGCCGTCGGGAGCCTGATGGAATTCGCCCCGGTTTCGCCGCCCGATGCGGGCGTCGCCGCTGCCGCCCGCGCCCGCCAGGACACCCTGACCAAGCCGAGGGGCGCGCTGGGCCGCCTCGAGGACCTCTCGGTGTGGATCGCGTCGTGTCAGGGCCATTGTCCGCCAAGGCAATTCGAGCGCGCCCGGGTGGTGGTGTTCGCCGGTGACCACGGGGTCGCCCGGTCCGGGGTGTCGGCCTACCCGCCGGAGGTGACCACCCAGATGGTCGCCAACTTCGAGGCCGGCGGGGCGGCGATCAACGTGCTGGCCGATCTCGCCGGAGCGACGGTGCGCGTCGCGGACCTGGCGGTGGCGGGTGACGCGCCGGCGGAGCGGGTCGGTGCGCACAAGGTGCGCCGCGGCAGCGGCGACATCGCGGTCGAGGACGCCTTGACCCACGACGAGACCGTCGCCGCGATCGCCGCGGGCCGGGCCATCGCCGACGAGGAGGTCGACTCGGGCGCCGACCTGCTCATCGCCGGGGACATGGGGATCGGAAACACCACCCCGGCGGCCGTGCTGGTGGCAGCGCTGACGAACGCCGAGCCGGTCGCGGTGGTGGGCTTCGGCACCGGGATCGACGACGCCGGATGGGCGCGCAAGACGGCCGCGGTGCGCGACGCCCTGTTCCGGACGCGGCCGGTGCTGCCCGACCCGGTGGCGTTGCTGCGCCGCGGCGGCGGCGCCGACCTGGCCGCGATCGCGGGCTTCTGTGCGCAGGCCGCGGTGCGGCGCACCCCGCTGCTGCTCGACGGGATGGCGGTGACCGCCGCCGCGTTGGTCGCCGAGCGGCTGGCTCCCGGCGCGCGGCTGTGGTGGCAGGCCGGTCATCGGTCCACCGAGCCGGGTCATGCCCTGGCGCTGACCGAGCTCGGCCTGGAGCCGATCCTGGATCTGCGGATGCGGCTGGGTGAGGGAAGCGGCGCCGCGCTGGCGCTGCCTGTGCTGCGCGCCGCGGTGGCCACGCTGTCGTCGATGGCCACGTTCGCGCAGGCGGGGGTCTCCGACCAGGCCGCTCCCCCGCCGTGATGCGTTCGCTGGCAACGGCTTTCGCGTTCGGCACAGTGCTGCCAGTCTCGCGTTCGCACGACGCCCCGATGGGCCGCGGCGCCATGACGGCGCTGCCGGTGGTGGGCGCGGTCCTGGGCGCCTTGGCCGCGGCCGTGACCTGCGGCGGGGCCTTTGCCTTCGGGGCATCCAGCCCGCTGGCCGGGCTGCTCGCGGTCACGGCACTGCTGCTGGCGACGCGCGGCCTGCACATCGACGGTGTGGCCGACACGGCCGACGGGCTGGGCTGTTACGGGCCGCGCGAGCGCGCGCTGGCGGTGATGCGCGACGGCTCGACCGGCCCGTTCGGCGCGGCGGCCGTCGTCTTGGTGATCGCGCTGCAGGGTCTGGCCTTCGCGGCGCTCGGGGCGGCGGGCAGGCCGGGGATCGTCGGCATCGCCGTGGTGGTGTTCGCCGGCCGGGTCGCCGCGGTGGCGGCCAGCCGCCGTTCGGTGCCGGCGGCCGCCGGCAGCGCCCTGGGGGTGCGGGTGGCCGGCAGCCAGCCGGTGATCGTGGTGGCGGCCTGGGTCGCGGTGCTGCTCGCCGTCTCGCTGGCGGGGGGACCGCGGCCGTGGCAGGGACCGGTCGCGGTGCTGGCGGGCCTGTGCTGTGGCGCGGTCCTGGTCTGGCACTGCGTGCGCCGCTTCGGCGGCATCACCGGTGACGTGCTGGGCGCCGTCATCGAGCTGACGACGACGGTGGCGGCCGTGACGCTCGCCGGCTTGGTGCGGTTCTAGGCGCGAGCGCCGGATCAGCCGGGCGCTCGGGCGAGAGGCACCTAGCCGAGCCGGGCCATCCAGCCGTGGGTGTCGGCGAAGGTCCCCCGCTGGATTCCGGTCAGCGTGTCGCGCAGCGCCATCGTCACCTCGCCGGGCTGGCCGTCGGCGACGGTGAACTCGGTGTCGCCGTACTTCACGTTCGAGACCGGGGTGATGACGGCGGCGGTGCCGCAGGCGAACACCTCGGTGATCTCACCGGCGGCCGCCTTCTTCTGCCACTCGTCGATGTCGATCTTGCGTTCCTCGACGGAGAATCCGGCGTCAATCGCCAACTGCAGCAATGAATCCCGGGTGATCCCGGGCAACAGCGAACCGGACAGCTCCGGGGTGACCAACCGCGCCGAACCGCCGCTGCCGAACACGAAGAAGATGTTCATGCCGCCCATCTCTTCGACGAAGCGCCGTTCGACGGCGTCCAGCCACACGACTTGGTCGCACCCGTGTGCGGCGGCCTCGGCCTGCGCCAGCAGGGAGGCGGCGTAATTGCCGCCGAACTTGGCCGCGCCGGTGCCGCCGGGGCTGGCCCGCACGTAGTCCGTCGACACCCAGACCGTGACGGGGTTGATGCCGCCCTTGAAGTACGCCCCGGCCGGGGACGCGATCAGCAGGTACCGGTACCGCTTCGATGGCCGCACGCCCAGTCCGGGCTCAGTGGCGATGATGAACGGGCGCAGATACAACGCCTCCTCGCCGCCGGCGGCGGGCACCCAGTCCTTGTCGACGGCGATGAGCTGACACAGCGAGCCCATGAACAGTTCGTCGGGCAGCTCGGGCATCGCGAGTCGGCGCGCCGACGACCGCAACCGGGCGGCGTTGGCCTCGGCGCGGAACGACACGACCGAGCCGTCCGCCCAGCGGTAGGCCTTGAGCCCTTCGAAGATCTCCTGCGCGTAGTGCAGCACGATCGCCGAAGGGTCCAGCTCGATCGGGCCGTACGGCATGACGCGCGCGTTGTGCCAGCCCCGCTCGTCGTCGTAATCGATCGACACCATGTGGTCGGTGAAGTACTTGCCGAAACCGGGCTCGGCCAGGATGGCTTCGCGGTCCGCGTCGGGCGTGGGGTTGGCCGAGCGCGAAACCGTGAACTCGAGGGAGCCGCTGGTCATGAGGCTGATTGTATATCCGCCTGCGACCGGGCTTTTCACCTGAACCTGCGGCATCACCGGGTTTTCGCTTCGACGAAGGGCGGCCGCACCACTTCGCATTCGGCGGCGCGCCCGCGGATGTCGACGGTGAGGTGCTGGCCGTCGTCGATCCCGGCGTCGGCGTCGAGCAGCGCCAGCCCGATGCCGACTTGCAGCGTCGGGGAGAACGTCCCTGACGTGGTGACCCCGACCGGCGTGTCGCCGGCGAGCACCGTCAGCCCGGGGCGCAGCACACCACGGCCGACCATCCGCAGCCCGCGCAGCAGCCGCCGCGGCCCCGCCGCCTTCTCCGCCAGCAGCGCGTCGCGGCCGAAGAAGGCGTCCTTCTTCCAGCCGATTGCCCAGCCGCAGCGGGCCTGAAGCGGCGAAATGTCCAGCGCCAGTTCGTGCCCGTGCAGCGGGTAGCCCATCTCTGTGCGTAGCGTGTCGCGCGCGCCCAGGCCCGCGGGCTCGCCACCCGCGGCGCGGACCGCCGCGGCCAGCGCGTCGAACACCACCCCTGCGGATTCCCACGGCGGCAGCAGCTCGTAGCCGTGCTCTCCGGTGTATCCGGTCCGGCATACCCGCACCGGCACGCCCGCGTAGGAAGCGTCGGCGTAACCCATGTAGTCCATGCCGGTCGGCAGTCCCAAGTCGCCGAGCACCTCCGCCGAGCGCGGCCCCTGCACCGCCAGCACCGCGTAGGAGCGGTGTTCGTTGGTGATGGTCAGGTCCGCCCCCAAACCGGACTCAGCCGCCGCCCGGAGCGCCTCGACTACCGCGGCGGTGTTGGCGGCGTTGGGCACCAGGAAGATCTCGTCGTCGCTGACGTAGTAGGCGATCAGGTCGTCGATGACACCGCCGGATTCGGTGCAGCATAACGTGTATTGCGCCTTGCCCGGCCCGATGCGGCTCAAGTCGTTGGTGAGCGTGGCATTGACGAATGCGGCCGCTTCGGGCCCGCGGATCAACGCCTTGCCGAGGTGGCTGACGTCGAACAGCCCGACGGCGTTGCGGGTGGCGTTGTGCTCGCTGACGGTGCCGGCGTACGACACCGGCATCAACCAGCCGCTGAACTCGGCGAAACTGGCTCCCAGATCGCGGTGGCGCTCTTCCAACGGGCCGTGCTGTAGGTCATCGGTCACGACGATTCACCCTAATCGCGGGTGCTGGCACACTTGGGTGGGTGGTCGATTCCCCGGACTTCGAAGCGCTCGAGGCCGCCGGAATCGCTCGCGCACGGGAGCGGGCCGACCTGATCAAGTACCTGGATGAACTCGGCTTCACCGTCGAGGAAATGGTGGAGGCCGAACGGCGCGGACGGCTGTTCGGGCTCGCCGGTGACGTCCTGCAGTGGTCGGGGCGCCCGATCCACACGATGGCGACCGCGGCCGAACAACTCGGCCTCTCGCCCGAGGAGGTCGCCCAGGCGTGGGGTTTGCTCGGCCTGACCGTCGCCGGCCCCGACGTTGCGGTGCTGAGCCAGGCCGACGTCGACGCGCTGGCCACCTGGGTCGCCCTGAAGACGGTGGTGGGTGAGGACGGCGCGTCCGGAATGCTGCGGGTCCTCGGTGCCGCGATGGCCCGGCTCGCGGAGGCGGAGTCGACGGCCATCCGGGCCGGGATGCCGGACATCCAGATGACCTACACCAACGACGAGCTCGCCACGGCGCAGGCCTACCGGGCGGTCGCGGAGTTCGTGCCCCGTATCTCGGCGCTGATCGACGTCGTGCACCGCCACCACCTGACCAGTGCCCGAACCCACTTCGAGGGGGTCCTCCGCGACACCTCGGCAAGCGTGGTGTGCGGCATTGGTTTTGCGGATCTGTCCGGCTTCACCGTGCTCACCCGCGCGCTGACCCCCGCGCAGCTTTCGGATTTGCTCAACGAGTTCGCCGGCACCGTGGCGGACGTGGTGCATCGCGACGGCGGCCGGGTGGTGAAGTTCATCGGCGACGAGGTGATGTGGGTGAGCGCGTCACCGGAGCGCCTGGCCAGGGCGGCGGTCGACCTCGCCGACCATCCGCGGGCCCGCGAGGAGGGCCTGCAGGTCCGGGCCGGCCTGGCCTTCGGCTCCGTCCTGGCGATCAACGGGGACTACTTCGGCAGCCCGGTCAACCTGGCGGCGCGTCTGGTCGGGGCCGCGTCCCCGTGCCAGATCCTGGCCGACTCGGCGCTGCACGAGCAATTGCCGGACTGGCCGGCGACGGCCCGTGGCCCCTTTGACCTCAAGGGTTTCGACGACCCCGTGATCGCCTTCGAGCTGCAGGCCGGGGGCGCCGCCGATCCCGGCGCGGGCCCCGCCGATTAGGGTAAAGGGCCGTGACCACCGATTTGAGCTATCAAGGCCCCGCCGTCAACGTCGCCGCGTCGCTGCCCAAACGGGCGGTCGGCTCTTCGGTATTGATCGTGCCGGTCGTCTCGACCGGCGACGAGGACAGGCCGGGCGCGGTGGTGGCCCCGGGCGAGTCGCCGCTGCCCGCCGACGCTGTCGCCGAAATCGAATCCGGCCTGCGGGCCCTGGACGCCACCGGCGGCAGCGAGCAGGTCCACCGCCTGGTGGTGCCGTCGCTGCCGGTATCCAGCGTGCTGGCGATCGGCCTGGGTAAACCGCCAACCGAATGGCCCGCCGACACGATCCGTCGGGCCGCCGGTGTGGCGGCGCGGTCGCTGGGAACCGCCGAGGCGGCGATCCTCACACTGCCCGGTGACTTCGACGCCGACGTCTGCTCGGCGGCCGTCGAGGGACTCATCCTCGGCAGCTACCGGTTCACCGAATTCCGCAGCGGCAAGACCGCGCCGAAAGACAAAGGGCTGCGCAAGATCACCGTGCTGTCGGCGGCGAAGGAGGCCAAAGCCGCCGGCGCGCACGGCGCGGCCGTGGCGACCGCGGTGGCCACCGCCCGCGACTTCGTCAACACCCCGCCGAGCCACCTGTTTCCCGCCGAATTCGCCAGGCGTGCAAGGTCTCTGGGCGAATCCGTGGGTCTCGAGGTCGAGGTGCTCGACGAGAAGGCGCTGCAGAAGGCGGGCTACGGCGGCGTGATCGGGGTCGGCCAGGGCTCCTCGCGGCCGCCGCGGCTGGTGCGGCTGACCCACCGCGGGTCGAAGCTGGCCAAGAAGCCGAAGCAGGCCAAGCGGGTCGCGTTGGTCGGCAAGGGCATCACGTTCGACACCGGCGGCATCTCGATCAAGCCGGCGGCATCGATGCACCACATGACCTCCGACATGGGCGGCGCGGCCGCGGTCATCGCCACCGTGGCGCTGGCGGCCCAGCTGCGGTTGCCGATCGACGTGATCGCCACCGTGCCGATGGCCGAGAACATGCCGTCGGGCACGGCGCAGCGTCCGGGCGACGTGCTGACGCAGTACGGCGGGATCACCGTCGAGGTGCAGAACACCGACGCCGAGGGCCGGCTGATCCTCGCCGACGCCATCGTGCGGGCATGCGAGGACAACCCGGACTACCTGATCGAGACGTCCACGCTGACGGGCGCGCAGACGGTCGCATTGGGCGCCCGCATTCCGGGCGTGATGGGCAGCGACGAGTTCCGTGACCGCGTCGCGGCGATCTCGCAGCGGGTGGGCGAGAACGGCTGGCCGATGCCGCTGCCCGACGAACTCAAGGACGACCTGAAGTCGACGGTGGCCGACCTGTCCAACATCAGCGGCCAGCGCTTCGCCGGCATGCTGGTGGCCGGCGTTTTCCTGCGTGAATTCGTCGCCGACGGCGTGGGCTGGGCGCACATCGACGTGGCCGGCCCGGCGTACAACACCAGCGGCCCGTGGGGCTACACGCCCAAGGGCGGCACCGGTGTGCCGACCCGCACCATGTTCGCGGTGCTCGAAGACATCTGCGAAAAGGGCTAGTAAACGGCTAGACGTCAGCGCTTGCCGGTCAGCAGCGAGAAGACGGCGCGCTGCACCTGGCGGCGCGGCCAGCCGCTCGCACCGTCGGCGGCCAGCGCGGCCTTGGCGGCGTTGCGCCCGCAGGCACCGTGCACCGAACCGCCCGGGGTTGCCGACGCGCTGCCCAGATAGAGCCCCTGCACCGGGGTTTCGGCGCGGCCCATGCCGGGCGCCGGGCGGAAGATCAGCATCTGCTGCAATTGCGCGGTGCCGCCGTTGAGCGCACCCATGTGCAGGTTGGCGTCGCTGGCCTCGAGGTCCGACGGCCGTTGCACGAACCGGTCGATGACCGCCGAACCGAAGCCCGGCGCGTGTTCCTCGATGACTCGGTCCACCGCTTCGGCGAGCCGGTCGGCCGACGCGTCGTCGGCGACATTGCGCGGCAAATGCGTGTAGGCCCAGACGCTTTCGGTTCCCTCAGGTGACCTGCTGGGGTCGGCCGTGGTGGTCTGCCCCAACAACAGGAACGGATGCTCGGGCACCACCCGGGTGTTGAGGTCGGCCATCCAGCGGACCAGCCCGTCGCCGTCGGCGCCCAAATGGACGGTGCCCACGCCGTGCAGATTCTCCGCCCGCCACGGGACCGGGCGGCCGAGCGCATAGTTGACCTTCACCACCGGCGGATCCCACACGAAGTGCTCGAGGTCACCCAACAGCTTGGGCGGCAGGGCATCCGCGGGCAGCATGTCGCAGAACAGCCGCGGCGCCGTCACGTCGGCGACGACGGCCCGCCGCGCCGCAACCGTGCGCCCCTCGGCCGTCGTCACCCCCACCGCACGGCCGCCGCGCACCTGGATACGGGACACGTTCTGGTTGCATTCGATTCGCGCACCCGCGGAGCGGGCGCGGTTGACCAGGGCGGCCGTCAACTGCCCGGAACCCCCCACCGGCACGGGCCAGCCGCAGTCCTGGGCCAGCATCGTCATCAGAAACCCCATGGCGCCACTGATCGGGGCGTCCGGCGGGACGTCGGCGTGCATCGCGTTGCCCAACAACATCACTCGCGGCGCCTCGCCGGCGAACAGCTCGCCGGCCATGGCGTTGGCCGGCTGCACCAGCAGCCGCGCCACCCGGAGCGCCTCGGAGGTGCCGAGCTTGGTCAGCAGCCGCATCAGCGGACGCACGGGCGGGAAGGGCGCCAACATGGCGTCGAGCAGCGGCGCCTTGATCCGCTGCCACAAGTCCACCGCCCGCCACCAGTTGTCGCCGTCGGCCGGTTCCCGGCGCGCGAATTCCGTTGCCGTGCGGGCGGGGTCGTGGTAGACGATGGGCGGGTCGTCATCGGCCGCGCTGCGCGGATGCCCGACCACCGCGGGCGCGTGTGACCACCGCAGGCCGTGGTCCTGAAGCCCCAGCGCCGCGATCGCAGGCGAGGCCACCGTCATCGGGTAGTAGGAGCTGAACAGGTCGGTGATGTAGCCCGGCGTCAGCTCGGCGCTGCGAACCGCGCCGCCCGGTTCCGGCTGGGCCTCGAGCACCACCACGTCCCACCCGGCGTCGGCGAGCATCGAGGCGGCGACCAGCCCATGGTGCCCCGCCCCGATGACGACGGCGTCGGCGGTGTCCCGCACGCTCATTTCACCTGGCTGGGCACCTTGCGCTCCGCCAGGGAGGCCAGCCGCCACAGGCACTCCTTGTTGCGCGGATAGGCCGCGGCCAACGCGAGCGAATTGGGAACGGCCCCCATCGGGCCTTCGACGGGCACCTCGATCATCTCCACCCGGCAGCCCTGCGGTGTCTCGTGCAGCAGCATGGTGATGCGCGCGGCGCCCAGCGGCCCAAGGCGGGCGCGGAGCACGAGCTTGTGCGGCGGTTCGCTCTCCTCCACCACCGTCGCGTCGTTGATCACCAACGGCCAGATCCCGATCGAGTGCCGGATCGAGGAGCCGGGCTCCGGCCAGTTCGGATCGACGGCCCGCATGCGGCTGTTGCCCACCACCCACTGGGTGTAGGTCCACCCTTCGGCCAGCACCTCCCAAACCCGCTCGCAAGGCGCGGCCACGTCCCGCGTCGCACTCAGCACCACGTTGCATCCCCTCTCGGCTATCGCGACGGGATACCCACCGATCGGGCGCTATATCCGGTCGACTTCGCGTTTACCTGCCCCGCGCAGCGGCTAATCTCCCAGCGATCGAAAACCCGTACGAAGAAAGGCGAGATCGTGACGGTGCGACGGTTGATCCTCGGAGTGGGGGCCGTACTTTTGCTGGCTGGCGTGATCGGGCTGCTGGCGCCGGTGTCGATTTCCGACGGCAACGGCCATTCGATCGGGTGCGGGAACGCCGTCGCCACGGACCTGTCCGCGGCTAGAAGCGCGAACAACAACAGCGTGGCGAACATCCCGATCCTCAACCAGGTTGTTCCGCACACCGACTACGTGGCGCAGTGCCAGTCGTCGGTGGGCAGCCGGCGCATGTGGTCCATCCCGCTGGCGGTCGTCGGGCTCATCGCCATCGGCGGAACGCTGCTGACGGGCCGCCAGGGCGCCGCGCGGACGGGTATCTAAAGGCGCGTCAGATCACCCGCATCCGCGCGAAGTTGCGCAGGCCCTGCGGCGCCACACGCGAAAGTCCGTAGAGGGCATAGGCTTCCGGTGCGACCGGGCGAATCGGTTTCTTCTTCTGCACCGACGACAGGATGGCGTCGGCGACCTTGTCCGGGCCGTAGTGGCGTAGCGCGAACATCTTGCCCAACTGGCCGCGCCGGCCGTCGACCTGTTCGCCCTTGCCCGCCGGAGCGTCGAACCGGGTGGTGTTGATGATGTTGGTGTCGATGACGCCCGGGCAGATCGTGGTCAGTCCCACCCCGGCGGCGTCGAGTTCGGCGCGCAGGCAGTCGGAGAACATGTAGGTCGCGGCCTTCGACGTGCAGTAGGCGTTCAGCGACTGCAGCGGCGCGTAGGCCGCCATCGACGACACGTTGACGATGTAGCCGCCGGTGCCCCGGTCGACCAGCCGCCGCGCGAAGGACCGGCACCCGTTGACCACGCCGCCCAGGTTGACGTCGAGCACCCGGTCGAACTGTTCGGCCGGGGTGTCCAGGAATCCGCCCGCCTGCCCGATGCCGGCGTTGTTGACCACGATGTCGGGCACGCCGTGCTCGGCGCTCACCCGTTCGGCGAACGCCTCCACGGCCTGGGCGTCGGACACGTCCAGCACGTAGGGGTGCGCGACGCCGCCCCGGGTGGCGATCTCCGCGGCCGTGGCCTTGACGGCCGCTTCGTCGATGTCGCTGACGACCACCTCGGCGCCCTCACGGGCGAACGCGAACGCCGTCTCGCGGCCGATTCCGCTGCCCGCGCCCGTGACCGACACCAGGGTGTCGCCGAAGGCCCCGCGGGGACGCCCGACCTGCGCGCGCAGCAGCGCGCGGCTGGGCGGCTTGCCCTCGGCCAGATCGGCGAAGTCGTGCACCGCGGCGGCCATCACCTGGGGGTGCGACATCGGCGAGAAGTGACCGGCCCTGATGTCGCGCCGCCACAACCGCGGCACGAAGCGGGGCGTGTGGTCGTAGCCGTACGGGCGCACGTACTTGTCCTTGGTGTTGACGATCAACTGCACCGGCACGTCGACGACGTGGATGCCCTGCCCACGGCCGGCGAACGAGCGAAAGTAGTTGGCGGGATAGGTTTTCACCGAACGGGCGGCGTCCCGGGCCAGGTGGGGTGAGTGGTGGATCTGCTCGGCCGCGATGTTGTCCACCGCGTTGCGCCGAAGCGCCGGGATCGACAGGGTCAGGCGCAGGAGCAGCGGCGCGAGCACCGGGATCGAAAAGAAGATCATGTACGTCAGTCGCAGCGCCTGGCTGATGGCGCGGACGAAGGTGCGCGGGCGCCAGGGCGCCCGCAGGCCGCTGAAGATGTATTCGACCAGTTGGTCCTGGCTCGGTCCGGACACCGACGTGAACGTCGCGACCCGGTCACCGGCGCCGGGCCGCTTGAGGTAGTGCCACACCCCCACCGAACCCCAGTCGTGGGCGAGCACGTGCACGGGCCGGCCGGGGCTCAGCTCGCCGGTCACCGCGGCGAAGTCGTCGGCGAACCGGTCCATGGTGTACGCCGACACCGGCTTGGGCGCCGAGGATTCACCGACGCCGCGGTTGTCGTAGCGAAGGATGCGAAACCGGTCGGCCAGCAGCGGCACGACCCCGTCCCACAGCACGTGTGAGTCGGGGAAGCCGTGCACCAGCACGACGGTGGGGCCGTCGGGGTTGCCCTCTTCGAAGACGGCGATTCGCGCTCCGTCGGCGCTGTCGACGAAATGCTGGGCTAGCTGTTGTGTTGCCGGCACCGGGACCTCCCCGCTTCGACTGCAGTGGCCACACCGTAGCAAGGGCGTTCGGGCCGTCCCGGCAACCGCGCGCGGTCCGCCCTGGATGTGTGCCGGCGCGGACGCAGTGACAGGATAGTTTTGGATAGCTGCCCCGAACGGCTAGCGAGATGTTCGACCCCCGCCCCGACCCACGAGCGATCGAGGAGTCAAAACGATGGCCTTCTCCGTCCAGATGCCGGCACTCGGTGAAAGCGTCACCGAGGGGACGGTCACCCGCTGGCTAAAGCAGGAAGGCGACACGGTCGAACTCGACGAACCCCTCGTCGAGGTGTCCACCGACAAGGTCGACACCGAAATCCCGTCGCCCGCGGCCGGAGTGCTGACCAAGATCGTCGCCCAGGAGGACGACACCGTCGAGGTGGGCGGCGAGCTGGCCGTCATCGGTGACGCGGCGGAGGGCGGTTCGGCGGGTGGCGGATCCGAGGCGGCGCCGCAGCCGCCGAGCCAGCCGGAGCCGCAGGCCGAGTCCGCCCCGCCGGCCCAACCGGAGCCCGAGGCGCCGGCCCAGCCGGAGCCCGAACCCGAGCCCGCCCCGCAGAGCTCCGGTGGCGGCGACGCGACCCCGGTGCTGATGCCCGAGCTCGGCGAGTCGGTTACCGAGGGCACGGTTACCCGCTGGCTTAAGAAGGTCGGCGACTCGGTCCAGGTCGACGACGCGCTGGTGGAGGTGTCGACCGACAAGGTGGACACCGAGATCCCCTCCCCGGTGGCCGGCGTCCTGATCAGCATCACCGCCGAGGAGGACGCCACCGTGCCGGTCGGCGGGGAGCTGGCACGGATCGGCAGCAGTTCCCAGGCCGCGGCCGTTCCCACCCCGCCGCCCGCTCCCAAACCGGAACCCAAGCCGGAACCCGCACCCGAGCCGCCCAAGGCCGAGGCGAAGCCCGAACCCCAGCCGGTTTCGCAGCCTGAGCCGGCGCCGAAACCCCAACCGGCGCAGGCACAACCGGCCGCCGAGTCCGGCGGCGTCGGCACGAACGGCGCGCCGTACGTGACCCCCCTGGTGCGCAAGCTGGCCACCGAGCATGACATCGACCTAGCCGGGATCACCGGCACCGGTGTCGGTGGCCGCATCCGCAAGCAAGACGTGCTCGCCGCGGCGGAGGAAAAACAACGCCAGAAGCAGCAGGCCCAGAAAGCGCCCGCGGCGCCTGCACCGGCGGCGGCGCCTGCGGTCGACGGGAGGGCAGCCCCGGCGGCCGCGCCCACCCCGGCGCCGGCGCTGGCGCACCTGCGCGGCACCACGCAGAAGGCCAGCCGGATCCGCCAGCTCACCGCCAAGAAGACGCGCGAATCGCTGCAAGCCACCGCGCAGCTCACCCAGACGCACGAGGTCGACATGACCCGGATCGTCGGGCTGCGGGCCAGGGCGAAGTCGGCGTTCGCCGAGCGCGAGGGGGTGAATCTGACCTTCCTGCCGTTCATCGCCCGGGCGGTGATCGACGCGCTGAAGGTCCACCCCAACATCAACGCGAGCTACGACGAAGGCTCCAAGGAGATCACCTACTACGACGCCGAGCACCTCGGCTTCGCCGTCGACACCGAGCAGGGTCTGCTCTCCCCCGTCATCCACAACGCCGGCGACCTGTCGCTGGCCGGGCTGGCCCGGGCGATCGCCGACATCGCCGCGCGCGCCCGCTCGGGCGACCTCAAACCCGACGAGCTGTCCGGCGGCACCTTCACCATCACCAACATCGGCAGCCAGGGGGCGTTGTTCGACACCCCCATCCTGGTTCCGCCGCAGGCCGCCATGCTGGGCACCGGCGCGATCGTCAAGCGGCCCCGGGTGATCGTCGACGAGTTCGGCAACGAGTCCATCGGCGTCCGCTCCATCTGCTACCTCCCGCTGACCTATGACCATCGGCTCATCGACGGCGCGGACGCCGGGCGCTTCCTCACCACGATCAAGAACCGGCTGGAAGAGGGCGCGTTCGAGGCCGACTTGGGTCTTTAGGAGGGCTGGCGAACCGTGGCCAAACCCGTCATCGCCATAGCGGGTTCGTCCGGGCTGATCGGATCCGCCTTGACCGCGGCGCTGCGTGCGGCCGACCACCGGGTGCTGCGGATCGTGCGCCGGGCGCCGTCGAATTCCGACGAGTTGCACTGGAACCCCGAGAGCGGCGAATTCGACGTCGACGCGATCGGCGACGTCGACGCCGTCGTCAACCTGTGCGGTGTCAACGTCGGCCAGCGGCGCTGGTCGGGCGCCTTCAAGCAGGGTCTGCGGGACAGCCGCATCGCCCCCACCGAAGTCCTCGCGCACGCCGTGGCCGAGGCCGGGGTGCCGACCCTGATCAACGCCAGCGCGGTGGGCTACTACGGGGACACCAAGGACCGCGTTGTCGACGAAAACGACCGGGCGGGAAAGGGTTTCCTCGCCCAGCTGTGCGAGGACTGGGAAGCCGCCACGCTGCCGGCTCAGTACGGCGGCGCCCGCGTGGTGCTGGCCCGCACCGGGTTGGTCTTCTCCCCCGCCGGCGGTGCGTTGGGGCGGTTGCGGCCGTTATTCCGGACGGGTTTGGGAGCCCGGCTGGGCAGCGGCCGTCAATACATGTCCTGGATCACCCTGGAGGACGAGGTGCGAGCGCTGCTGTTCGCCATCTCCAACCCCGCGTTGTCCGGCCCGGTGAACATGACCGGGCCCGCCCCCGTCACCAATGCCGAATTCACCACCGCGTTCGGCAGAGCGGTGAACCGTCCGACCCCGTTGATGCTGCCGGGCTTCGCGGTGCGGGCCGCGCTCGGGGAGTTCGCCGACGAGGGTGTGCTCATCGGCCAGCGCGCCATCCCGTCGGCGCTGGAGCGGGCGGGTTTCCAGTTCCACCACAACACCATTGGCGAGGCGCTCGGCTACGCCACCGCCCGGCGCGACCACGACTAGGCGATCGCGAGCGCGGCGAAGCCGGGCGAAGCGGGTCGCCGTCATCAGGTCTAGGCGATCGCGAGCGCGGCGAAGCCGGGCGAAGCGGATCGCCGCCGTAGGCGGAAGCCGGGTCCCGGCCCGCGAGATGATCGTCCGGCGAGTACCGTCGCGAACGTGATCGATTCCATCCGGTCCAGCCGGGAGGCGATCGACGTTCGCCAGCTCGCAACCGTCGACTACCGCACCGCCTGGCAGCTGCAGCGTGAGCTGGCCGATGCCAGGGTCGCCGGCGGCAGCGACACCCTGCTGCTGCTCGAGCACCCGCCGGTCTACACCGCGGGGCGGCGCACCGAGCCGCACGAGCGTCCGATGAACGGCACCCCCGTCGTCGACACCGACCGCGGCGGCAAGATCACCTGGCACGGGCCGGGGCAACTGGTCGGGTATCCGATCATCGGCCTGGGCGAACCGCTCGACGTGGTCAACTACGTTCGGCGCCTCGAGGAGGCGCTGATCAAGGTGTGCGGCGACCTCGGCCTCGAGACGTGCCGGGTACACGGCCGGTCCGGGGTGTGGGTGCCCGGCGACCGATCCACCCAAGGCCGGCCCGACCGCAAGGTCGCCGCCATCGGAGTCCGGGTCTCGCGCGCGACCACGCTGCACGGGTTCGCGCTCAACTGCGACTGCGACCTGGACGCCTTCACCACGATCGTCCCCTGCGGCATCACCGACGCCGGCGTGACGTCGTTGTCGGCCGAGCTGGGACGCCCGGTCGTCGTCGACGACGTCCGGGCCGCCGTCGCCGGCGCCGTGTGCGACGCCCTCGACGGCGCCCTGCCGGTCCGGGAACACCCCGGCACCCGCGTAGCATCGGCCATGTGACTGTCGCACCCGAAGGACGCAAGCTGCTGCGCCTCGAGGTCCGCAACGCGCAAACCCCGATCGAGCGCAAGCCGCCGTGGATCAAGGTCCGGGCCCGGATGGGCCCCGAATACACCCAGCTCAAGGGCCTGGTCCGGCGCGAGGGGCTGCACACGGTCTGCGAAGAGGCCGGCTGCCCCAACATCTTCGAGTGCTGGGAGGACCGGGAAGCCACCTTCCTCATCGGTGGTGACCAGTGCACCCGTCGTTGTGACTTCTGCCAGATCGACACCGGAAAGCCCGCCGCGCTGGACCGCGACGAGCCCCGGCGCGTCGCCGACAGCGTGCGGACCATGGGACTGCGCTACGCCACCATCACCGGGGTGGCCCGCGACGACCTGCCCGACGGCGGGGCCTGGTTGTACGCCGAGACCGTGCGCGCGATCAAAGAGCTCAACCCGTCGACCGGCGTCGAGCTGTTGATCCCGGATTTCAACGGCGAGCCCGCGCGTCTCGCCGAGGTGTTCGGATCGCGCCCGGAGGTGTTGGCGCACAACGTCGAAACCGTACCGCGCATCTTCAAACGGATCCGGCCGGCCTTCACCTACCAGCGCAGCCTGGACGTCATCACCGCGGCGCGCGACGCCGGGCTGGTCACCAAGAGCAATCTCATCCTCGGCCTCGGCGAAACCCCGGACGAGGTGCGCACCGCCCTCGCCGACCTCCGGGGGGCCGGCTGCGACATCGTCACCATCACCCAATACCTGCGTCCGTCGACGCGTCACCACCCGGTCGAGCGCTGGGTGCGGCCGGAGGAGTTCGTCGAGTTCGCCCGGCACGCCGAGGGTCTGGGGTTCGCCGGGGTGCTGGCCGGGCCGCTGGTGCGGTCGTCCTACCGGGCGGGCCGGCTGTACGAGCAAGCCGCGCGCACCCGCGCCTGAGAAGGCCCTCCCGCCGTAGGCGCAGTTGTCCGCGATCCCGGTACGTATTCTTTGACTATGGCTAAACCCCGCACCGCCGCTGAGAACAAGGCCGCCCGGGCGCAGGCGCAGGCCGCGCGCAAGGCCGCGGCGAAGGAGCGCCGCGCCCAGTTGTGGCAGGCGTTCAATTTGCAGCGCCGCGAGGACAAGCGGCTGCTGCCCTACATGATCGGCGTCTTCGTGCTGATCGTGGCCATCTCGGTGGCCGTCGGCGTGTGGGCCGGCGGGCTGACGATGATCACCTTGATCCCGCTGGGCGTGGTGCTGGGCGCGCTGGCGGCCTTCATCGTTTTCGGTCGCCGCGCCCAAAAGAGCGTCTACAGCAAGGCCGAGGGCCAAACGGGCGCGGCCGCATGGGCTTTGGACAACCTGCGGGGGAAGTGGCGGGTGACGCCCGGGGTCGCCGCGACCGGCCACCTCGACGCGGTGCACCGGGTCATCGGCCGGCCCGGCGTCATCTTGGTGGCCGAAGGTTCGTCGTCCCGCGTCCGTCCGCTGCTGGCCCAGGAGAAGAAGCGCACCGCGCGGCTGATCGGCGATGTGCCGATCTACGACCTCGTCGTGGGCAACGGCGACGACGAGATTCCGCTGTCCAAGTTGGAGCGCCACCTCAACCGCCTGCCGGCCAACATCACGGCCAAGCAGATGGACACGTTGGAGTCCCGATTGGCGGCGCTGGGGACGCGCGCCGGCGCCGCCGTCCTGCCCAAGGGGCCGCTGCCCAACGCCGGCAAGATGCGCGGTGTGCAACGCAGCGTGCGGCGGAAGTAGCCGCCATCGGGATCAGCGGCGCACGACCGCCGTTGCGGTCAGCCGATCCTGCAGGCCGCGACCGTCCCAGTCGGTGAACAACGCGGGGACGACGGTGCCGACGAGCACGCCCCGCACCACCGCGCGGACGATCCCGACCGACGGGTGACCATCGACCGTCACCACCTGCAGGCCCAGCACCAGCTGGCCGGGGGTGAAGCTGAACAGCCGCACCGAGACGACGCCGAGCACGAACCAGATGGCCAGCACCGCCGTCGCCAACGTGTGTTCGGAGAAGACGCCGAAGCGCATGGCCAGCGCCGCCAGGCCGTAGGCGATCAGCCAGTCGATCATCAGCGCGCCCAGCCGGCGTCCCATCGGGGCCAGGGAGCCCGGTCCGCTTTCCGGCAGGCCCAGCCTCTCGCCGGGGTAGGCGGAGCGCGGTTCCGGCGTCATCGGCGCAGACCGGCGTTCGGCTCCCCCGCCGGCGCGGTCCGCCACTGACAGAGAACGCTGCGCCGGGCCGCCGGAACGGATACGATCTTGCGATCCATGGCCCCACAATAGAACCCGCCGCCGACCCCACCTGTTTGGTGGACGACATCGGTCGCGTAACCTGCGCGCAACACGGGGTTGACTGGCGGGCAACATCTGCTCCATAGCGTCAGGCCGCGGATCTCACCAGTAAAGGAGCATTTCTGTGACGGAAACGACGCCCGACGACGTCTTCAAACTCGTCAAGGACGAGAACGTCGAGTTTGTCGACGTCCGGTTCTGTGACTTGCCAGGCATCATGCAGCACTTCACGATTCCGGTTTCGTTTTTCGATGAGAGCGTCTTCGAGGACGGGTTGGCCTTCGACGGCTCGTCGATTCGCGGATTCCAGTCCATCCACGAATCCGACATGCTGCTCCTGCCCGACCCCGCGACGGCGCAGATCGACCTGTTCACCGAGCACAAGACGCTGAACCTGAACTTCTTCGTGCACGACCCGTTCACCCTCGAGCCCTACTCTCGCGACCCGCGCAACATCGCGCGCAAGGCGGAGAACTACCTGATCAGCACCGGCGTCGCGGACACCGCCTACTTCGGCGCCGAGGCCGAGTTCTACATCTTCGACTCGGTGAGCTTTGACTCGCGCACCAACGGATCCTTCTACGAGGTCGACGCGATCTCGGGGTGGTGGAACACCGGCGAGCCCACCGAGAACGACGGCACCCCCAACCGCGGCTACAAGGTCCGCCCCAAGGGTGGGTACTTCCCGGTCGCGCCCGTGGACCACTACGTCGACCTGCGCGCCGACATGCTGTCGAACCTGATCAAGGCCGGCTTCAGCCTGGAGAAGGGCCACCACGAGGTGGGCACCGGCGGGCAGGCCGAGATCAACTACAAGTTCAACACGCTGCTGCACGCCGCCGACGACATGCAGTTGTACAAGTACATCGTCAAGAACACGGCGTGGCAGAACGGCAAGACCGTCACGTTCATGCCCAAGCCGCTGTTTGGCGACAACGGTTCCGGCATGCACACCCACCAGTCGCTGTGGAAGGACGGCAGCCCGCTGATGTACGACGAGACCGGTTACGCCGGCCTGTCGGACACCGCGCGGCACTACATCGGCGGCCTGCTGCACCACGCCCCGTCGCTGCTGGCGTTCACCAACCCGACCGTCAACTCCTACAAGCGACTGGTCCCGGGTTACGAGGCGCCGATCAACCTGGTCTACAGCCAGCGCAACCGCTCGGCATGTGTCCGCATCCCGATCACCGGCAGCAACCCGAAGGCCAAGCGGCTGGAGTTCCGTTGCCCCGACTCGTCGGGCAACCCGTACCTGGCGTTCTCGGCAATGCTGATGGCCGGGCTGGACGGCATCAAGAACAAGATCGAGCCGCAGGCCCCGGTCGACAAGGACCTGTACGAGTTGCCGCCG
>NZ_LZJM01000029.1:0-3366 GCF_001667665.1 Mycobacterium sp. E342 | reverse complement strand
GTGCACCGGTGGACCGTCGGGCGCAACGTCGTCAAGGCTTACGAAGCGACCGGCACCACGGCGACCGCAGCAGGCGGGGAGCTGTTTTGACCCAACGATGGCCTCCAACAATGTTTCGGGCCCATGCCTCTAGCCATCAACTGCCAGTGCAGCCCGGTGAACTTCTGTGAGCGGCTCGAATGAACATTGAGGGCACTGTTGGGCTAATTGCCGGGGCCGGAGGTCGCACCTCTGCGCTTTGTCGCCGATTCGCGCGCGACGGCGCTAAGGCCGCGGGCGGTGGATCTCGCACTGCACCTTGCGATACGTGGCCTTGCTATACCAACGCCGAGGAGAACGAGAATCTATGCGCGACTCCGTAATCACTGCAGCCGTCCGGACCCCAATCGCCAAACGCAACGGCGGTCTGGCCGGCGTTCATGCCGCGGAGTTGTCGGCCACGGTGCTGAACGGTTGATCGAACATGCCGGTATCGCGCCGGAGTCGGTTGACGATGTGCACCCGCACTAAAGCACCACCATTCTGGCAGATAATTCGGTTGATTGCCGGATCGCCCTCAGCTCAAGTTGCCTGGCTTTCGAAGGACTCGCACGGCTGCGTGGAAGTGTTCCGAGGCCAATCGCGCCCACCTGAGCGGATCGAAACGTCATCGGCCGGTATCGGATGGCGACCCGCAGATGGTACTGTGCTATGCATCACGTTACGACGTAAAGTCAACGCTCCGTGCCTGGTCCAACAGTGAGGTACCCATGACGCAAGCCACACGCTTCGATCCCCGCTTTGCCCCGCTGACTCTGCAGGTGAAAGATATGGCCGAGCCGCAGCCGATCTACCACCAAAAGGCCTCCGCTGTCCGTGCCGAGCGGGTCGAGGGTGTCGTGACGCTGTATCGCCTCGAAGACATCGTGGCCATCAATCGACACCCGGGGATTCTCGGTACCGGTGGCCGCGGTGGTTCCTTCGGCCACGAAGGCAAGCTGATTCCGCTTGAAATCGACGGGGAGGACCACCGCAAGTGGCGCCGTCTCCTGGACCCGATCTTCGCCCCGAAGAAGATCGCCTTCCTCGAAGGCCAGATCCGTACGCTGGCCCGGGAACTGATCGCGCAATTCAAGACAGCCGGGCACACCGAGTTGCACGACTCCTACTGCGTTCCGTTGCCGTGCCTGACATTCCTGCGTTTGTTCGGGGCGCCGGTCGAAGACCTTGATTTTTTTGTAGAGTTCAAGGACGGCGTGATCCATCCGCAGGGGGAGACCATGGAGGAAGCCGAGGCCAACATGATGGCCTCGGCGATGAAGATCTACCAGTACTTCGCGACGTTCCTGGCCCAGCGCAAAGCTGAGACTGAGACCAAACCGGACATCATCTCGACATTGCTGCACTCGGAGGTCGGCGGCAGGCCGTTGACCGATGAGGAGATGGTCAACATCATGTTCCTGTTCATGTTCGCCGGGCTGGACACGGTGACCTCGTCGATGTCGTGCGTTTTCGCCTGGCTTGGGCAACATCCCGAAGAGCGTGACCGGCTGGCCGCCGATCACTCGCTGATCCCGGCTGCCATCGAGGAGTTGATGCGCTACGAGTCACCGGTTCCGTCCGGGCTGCGCTACGCCGAGGAGGACATAGACCTCGGTGACGGGTTGGTGATCCGCGCGGGGGAGTCCATCCATGCCGTCTGGGCGGCGGCCAACGTCGACCCGAATGCCTTCGAGGACCCGCTGACCGTCAAACTCGACCGCGGCCGCACCAACCACATCGTGTTCGCCAGCGGCACCCACCGCTGCCTGGGTTCGCACCTGGCGCGCCTCGAACTGCGGATCGCCACCGAAGAACTGCTCGCAGCGATCCCCGACTTCGCGGTCGACTCCACTGAACCGCTGCAATACAACAACGCAGCGGTACGCGCCGCGCTGAAGCTACCGGTGGCGTTCACGCCGTCGGCCTGATTTCATCCCGCCTGATCGCGGGCCGGATGGTGTCGAGCTGCACTTGAAGGCCCGCGATCAGCGTGCTTCGTCGGCGGTCATGTCAGGGAGCGACCAGGATCTTGCACTGCCGACCGGGATCGGTCAGGTCGACGAAGGACTGCCCGATCTCGCTCAGATCGACGACGGCGGTGACCATCGGCGTAACGTCGATCGCACCATCGGCGATTAGCCGCAGCGCCTCGCCGAACTCCTCGGGCGAGTAACCGTTGGCGAATGTCATCACCAATTCCTTTGATGCGCCGTAAATCATGTGCAAGGTGTCGGCCTGCATGCATACCCCCGCGATGAGGATACGGCTGCCGCTCGGTGCTCGGCACATGGCTTCGTCGAGCACCCCCGGCGCTCCTGCGGCCTCAAACGTGACGTCGGGGGTGACGAGATCGAACGGGGATGTCACGGCGGGGTCGACAGCATGGTGCGCGCCCATCGATATCGCAATGGTTCGGCGCAGCGGGGAAGGGTCAGCCGCCACAATCGACTCGACGCCGCGTGCTCGCAGCACCGCAATGATTGCCAGACCGACTCCGCCGCAACCGAGCACGAGCGCCGACTCGCCGGGCCGCAGCGCCGCCTTGCTCACCGAATGCACGCCGACGGCAACGGGCTCGGTGACGGCCGCGGCGGTCGGCGCCACCCCGTTGGGTACGGGAAGCAGCAGCGGCGCGGCCAGCAGCATCCGCTCGCCGAAGCCGCAAGACGCCGTATTGCTGTACACAAGGGGCTCGATCCCGGAGTCGGACAGCAGCGCAGGCATGGAGGTAACGATGGTGCCGCGCTTCGGCCCGTCGGTGCCAGGCCCGTACTCGAGCACCTGGGCGCAGAACTCGTGACCCATATACACATCCCGACTCAGGTCGACAGCGAGCTTCGCGAATGGGGCATCGCCGCCAATGGTTTCGGCGATGGCCACCATCTCGGGGCCGTGGGCGGCGAACTGCAGGTCCGATCCGCAGATCCCGCAGGCCTTGACCTCGACCAGTACCTGCCCGGGCCCGGGAACCGGTTCAGGGACGTCGTCGACCACTGTCATCGCTCCGTGGCGGAGCACCGCGGCTCGCATCACTGGACCCCATTCTTGGATAGCTAGATACTCGGACTCGACTGCTTTGTTGCCCTGGTGTGTCGAACGCTGACACGCAGCGTGGTGCCCTGGCGCGCGACAGCTTCGGTATCGCCGACGGCTCCTTCGAATCGGCAAACACGGCTACGGTAGCCAACTCAGCCGACTGTGTCGACGCCTGCCCGAGTCGTCTGTGGCTGAGTCGCGCTGTGCTGGTGACGCTGCTCAGAAGAGGTCGCCGCCGGCCGCGCCGGCGGTGGTGCCCGTTGCCTCGAACGCCTTGATCACGCTGCGCCCCACCGTCCAGCGGTGCAC
>NZ_LZJM01000028.1:0-533 GCF_001667665.1 Mycobacterium sp. E342 | reverse complement strand
CCGTTCAACGTCATGGTCAGCCCGCAACCGCCCGCTAGGCTCGCCGCAATCGTTGACTGGGACACCGGCACCATCGGCGATCCGCTGCTCGATATTGGGCACCTGCTCGCGCGGTGGACCGAGCCCGGTGAAGATCCGATCATCACCGAACAGGCGGGCGGCTCGGCCGGCTACCCGAGTCGTCAGCAGCTGGCGGACCGATACGCCAACCTCAGCGGACGGGACCTCACCGCGCTGCCCTACTACCAGGCTCTGGCGTTGTTCAAGCTGGCCGTGATCCTGGAGGGGTCGCACGCTCGGCAGGTCAAGGCGGGCATCGACCCGGACCGAACCGACATGGGACCTCGGGTGATTCGCCTGCTCGCCGGGGCCGCGGAGTTCGCCCGCGGGCAGCGCAAGTGAGGTCGCGCGCATGACCGAACCACTCACCGAGCGACGCCGACGACTCGTGCGCGACGACATCGGCCGTACCGCTATCGCGTTGTTCGCTGAGCGCGGTGTTGACACGGTTACTGTAGGCGACATCAGCGCCG
>NZ_LZJM01000027.1:0-1924 GCF_001667665.1 Mycobacterium sp. E342 | reverse complement strand
CGACCACCAGTTCGTGGGTGAGCACGGGGTTGGGCCGCATGAAGGCGGCCCCCAGCGGGAAGAACGGAACGAACGCGATGCCGCGCGCCGCGCACTCGTCGAGAACCGGCTGAGATGACCGGTCGACGAGATTGAACGCATTTTGCACGCAAGCGATTTCGCTGCGGTCCAGGGCGTGCAGCAGGTCTTCACGGTTGACGTTGCTCAGGCCGATGCCGCCGATCAGCCCGTCGTCGCGCGCTTGGATCATGGCCGAGAGCTGCTCGTCGAAGAGCTGATCCGGACCGTCGCTCTCGAACACGCGCAGGTTGACCGCGGCCAATTGGTCGACGCCGAGCGCGCGCAGGTTGGTCTCGATGTCGCGGCGCAGGTCGGCCGGGTCGTCGACCGGGAGCCAGCCGCCGCTGTGGTCGCGGCGCCCGCCGACCTTGCTCACCAGCGCCAGGTTCTCCGGGTAGGGATGCAGTGCCTCGCGGATCAGCTCGTTGGCCACGTCGGGGCCGTAGTACTGCGCGGTGTCGATGTGGTCGACGCCGAGTTCGACCGCCCGCCGCAGCACGGCCAGCGCCTCGTCGCGGTCCCGGGGCGGACCGAACACGTTCGGACCCGGCAACTGCATCGCGCCGAAGCCCACCCGGGAGACCGAAAAGCGACCGAGTGGAAAGGAATCCATGGGTTGAGGTTAGCGTCGAAGCATGGACACGTTTCAAGCGCTCGTCGCCCGCCAAGAGGGTGACCGGATAACCGCGTCGATCGAGACTTTGCGCCCCTCGGACCTCCCACCCGGTGAGGTGACGATCCGGGTGCTCTATTCGAGCGTCAACTACAAGGACGCGCTGGCGCTGACCCCGCGCGGCGGCGTGGTGCGCAGCTACCCGGTGGTGCCGGGCATCGACCTGACCGGCGAGGTCGTCGAGTCCGGGTCGCCCGACTTCGCCGTCGGCGAGAAGGTGCTGGCCCACGGGTACCAGATCGGCACCGGCCACCACGGCGGCTACGCCGAATACGCGCGGCTGCCGGCCGACCAGGTCGTCGCGCTCGGCGCGTTGAGCCCACGGGACGGCGCTGCGATCGGCACCGCCGGCTTCACCGCCGCGATGAGCGTGCAGGCGCTGATCGACTGGGGCGTTCAGCCCGGTGCCGGGCCGGTGGTCGTCACCGGCGCCTCCGGCGGAGTCGGCTCGGTCAGCGTGGACCTGCTGGCCGCCACGGGCTATCGGGTGGTCGCCTCGACCGGCAAGGAGTCGGCGGCGGGCCTGCTGAAAGAGCTTGGCGCCGCGGACATTATCGGCCGGCTGCCGGAGGATCCCGACGCCAAGCCGCGGCCGCTGGCCAAGGCGCGCTGGGCGGCCGCGGTGGATTGCGTGGGCGGCGCGACGCTGGCCGACGTGCTGAGCGCCGTCGACTACGGCGGGGCGGTGGCCTGTAGCGGCCTGACCGGTGGCCCGGCGTTGCACACCACGGTGATGCCGTTCATCCTGCGCGGCATCGCGCTGTTGGGAATGGACTCGGTGCAGATGCCGATCGACCGGCGCCGCAAACTGTGGGCGCTGCTGGGCGATTCACTGAGGCCGCGCCATCTGGACTCGCTCACCAGCGACGTCGACGTCAAGGATGTGGTCGATGTGCTGGACCAGGTGCGCGCCGGCAAGTTCACCGGGCGTGCGGTGGTGCGGGTGGCCGACGGATTTTGAGTCGGCAGTAGGCTGTCCGACCATGCGAGCTGCACGGGTGACCCGGCTGGACGGGCCGGACGCGATAGAGGTGGCCGAGGTCGACGAACCGTCCGGTGACGGCGTGGTCGTCGACGTGCACGCCGCGGGCGCCGCCTTCCCCGACGCGCTGCTGACCCGGGGCCTCTATCAATACCGGCCCGAACCGCCGTTCGTGCTGGGAGCGGAGATCGCCGGCGTGGTGCGCTCGG
>NZ_LZJM01000026.1:0-937 GCF_001667665.1 Mycobacterium sp. E342 | reverse complement strand
GGCACTTGACGCTCCAGAAATCCCTCGGGCTTGCCAAGGTCAGCCAGACCGCGCCGTCGCCAGTCCACCGCGGCCAGGTGGACCAGTCCGTCGACGTAGGCCATCGCTAGGCCGTGCCGCAGGGTGATGTCACCGAGAAAGGGTTCGGGCAGCTCGAACCCCGGCGTGAATCCATCCACCACGCCCATCAACATGAACTCGGTGCCCAGCACTTCGGCATCTTCGCAGTAGAGCACCGGCGGTGGATGGGGCACGTCGGTGCCCTCCAAAGCCCGCAGGATGCGCCACTCCCGCAATGTATTCGAGGCAGTGGGGTGGTTCTTGACCGCCGGCGGCCGACGTAACACCCAGGCGTGTTCACCGCGCGCCACCCGGAACGACACGTTTGCCGTTCCGGTCCCCTCGCCGATCCGTTCAGCCGTCATCGGGGTCCCACAACCGGGCAACTGGTCCCCGATCCACGAATCGAGCCGATCGACGTCGAGCAGCGTCGCAGTCGAAGTCATGCACTGACGCTAACGGTGTTGACAGTTACTGTCAATCCTGTCAGCGTATGTCACATGATCGATTTCGAGCTCCCGGCGGAGATTCAGCAACTGCGTGCCCGGGTCGCCACTTTCATCGACGAGGTAGTGCTGCCAGCCGAGCCTCAAGTCGGCGCGCGGCCCTTCTTCGAAATCGTTAAAGAGCTTCAGGCCGAAGCGCGCGCTGCCGGGTTGTGGTGCCCGTTCGTTCCGGTCGAATACGGCGGAATGGGCCTCGGTCATCTGGCGAACGCGGTCGTGCAGGTCGAGGTCGGGCGCGCCTTCAGTCACCTGGGTGCCTGGGCGATGAACTGCATGGGCCCCCAGGACGCGACGATGCTCACGCTGATCGAGCATGGAACCGACGAGCAGAAAAAGCGCTATCTGGAGCCGCTGGTCAACGGTGACATTCG
>NZ_LZJM01000025.1:0-850 GCF_001667665.1 Mycobacterium sp. E342 | reverse complement strand
GGGGTGACCCATTCGAGGGTTCCGGGCGCACCGAGGATGGATTTTCGGCCTTCAACCACCGCATCGTCAACGTCTCGTCCGTGAGCGATTGCGGAGTAGAAGCCCCGGGCGAAGTCGATCGCAGCGCGGTCGCTCACGCTGAACTGCATGGCGGCCACCGCGCTGATGCCGCCACGCACCAGAGCGGCGGCGGTTCCGGAGAACACATCCTGGGATCCTTCTTCGCCGGAAGAGCAGGAGTTCAACACCACCAGCCGAAGAGTGCCGTCGGGCTGATACAGCAGGTCGGCCAGTTGGTCGGCTCCCACCAAATTCGCCTGGCCGCCTTCACCAACCAGGGCGATTTGACCCTGATCCGTGGTCGTGTCGTAGTCGCCGTGGCCGATGAAGTGCAGCACATGCCACTTTCTGGGCGCTAACAACTTATCCTGCACATCATCCCAACTGGCCTGCACCAACCACTCCAGTTCGACCAGACCCTCCCTGATCGGCCCGGCCAACGCCTTAGACAGACGCTCCTGCTCAGCCGCGACATCCAGACGCGGCATCCCCCGCGGCGAGGCGACCAGACCCAGCACCCGCAGGGGAGGGGTCACCTTCAAAGGTTCGGGGGTAAAGGGAGCGGGCACGTGCCGCACCAGCGGCTCCTTGCGGCAGATGTACGCGTCGATCTCGGCATCAAACAACGCCTCCCACGGCAGTGCGGCAAGCTGCGGTGCGGTCAGGCGCAGCACCACCCGCAACGGTTCACCGCGCTGCTGCGCAACACCCAGGCTGGCCCGATAGGAGCCCAACACCGGACCGCTAAACAGCGTCTCGAACAACTGCCGTCCCACTTCACGCAGCCGCT